>QCDD01000001.1 GCA_003281045.1 Pelagibacteraceae bacterium AG-349-L23
AACAAGAAAAAGTTGTTGTGATAAATCCAGGAATTAGCCCTGTCCAAGAATTAAATAGGACATCGTTAACTAAAGTGGAAAGCTTACTTAAAACAAAATCACCACGTTTAATTACAGTTTCAAGATTTGATAAAAGAAAAAATCATGAAAAAGTGTTAATGGCTTTAAGAAACTTAAAACAAATTTATCCAAATATTGTTTACATTTGCATTGGCTACGGAGAGGAAGAACAAAATTTAAAAGATTTGGTAAATGAACTCGATTTAAGTAGGCAAGTTATGTTTTTTAAAGAAATAACTGATGACCTTAAAAATGCTTTAGTGGCAAAATCAAATATATTTGTGATGCCCTCGATAAAATATAAAAGCTCAGTTGAGGGTTTTGGTATAGCTTATATAGAAGCTGCGCAATACGGAGTTCCTTCATTAGGTGGTGTTGATGGTGGTGCAGCAGATGCAATTCAAAATGATAAAACTGGATTAATTTGTGATGGAAATAACCTAGATGATATTTATTCATCATTAAATTCAATGATTGAAAACAAAAAATATTTACATTTTGGTAAAAATGCAAAAGAGTTATCATCTAAATTCGATTGGTCTAATACCATCGAACAATATAAAAAAATATTAAATTAAAATTTATTTTTTTATAGTCCAGCCATTCTTTTCCAAAGCTTTAATTAAGTTTTTAAGCATCTCATCTCTTGATGATTTTTGATCACCTATTTTTTCAAAGAATACTGGTTTTAATCCCCTATTCTTTTTTGATTTAAAATAGTTTTTAATTGATTGTATTTTTAGTTTCATGTTTCTCCTTTAGCGTTGTGTTTAAAGTCCCAGCAAGTAGAGTTATTTCTAAATCAGGACAACTATCTATACCATAATTTACTTAAAAAATTATTTTTTTGTCAAAGTTTTATAAATATGCCAAAGAACAATAAGAATTGTTGTAACCAATATACAAACTGTAAGAGTTCTGTCCCATAGAAACTCCCAAGATCCATTACTTAAAAGTAATGATCTTCTTAGATTTTCCTCCATCAAGCCCCCAAGAACGAACGCTAGTATTAAAGGTGGCATGGGAAAATCATAAAGTCGTAAAAATGTTGCAACAACAGCTATACCAATCATTAAATAAATGTCGAAATTATTAAATGACATCACATAAATTCCTGTAATAGAAAAAAATAAGATTAATGGAATCAAATAATTTTTTGGTACCGCAAGAATTCTAGCGATGTAGGGAATTAATGGTAAATTTAATATTAATAATATTACCATTCCAATATACATCGACATAATCACTGACCAAAAAATTTCAGGATTAGTCATATAAAGTCTTGGACCTGGCTGTATACCAAAGCCCAAAAGTGCACCAAGCATGACCGCTGTAGTTCCACTACCTGGAATACCTAAAGTTAACATTGGTACAAAAGAACCAGAGCATGCTGCATTATTTGCTGTTTCAGGTGCAGACAATCCATTCACACTTCCTTTTCCAAATTTTTCTTTTTCTTCATCCTTTACTAAATTTCTTTCCATTCCATATGCTAAGAATGATGCAATAGTGGCACCTGCACCAGGTAATACTCCAATCAAGAAACCAATAACTGAGGATCTTGGAATAGTTCGATACATTTTACCTCGTTCTTCTTTATTAATTCTTATTGATCCAAGTTCTGTTAGTGAAACTTGTTTTGCTGCAGCTGTTGGATCATTTCGCTTTAATATGATTGTTAAGGCTTCGCTCATAGCAAATGTTGACATAACAACCAAAACGAAGCTTATTCCATCTGTTAAATTCATATTATCAAAAGTAAATCTTGTAATATCAGACAGAGAGTCTTGACCAACAGATGCTAACATCAAACCAAGTACAACCATCATCATCGCTTTTAAGAATTGTCCTTTAGATGAAAAAGCTGCTATTGCCGTTAACCCTAAAATCATTAATGCGAAATAATCTGGCGATCTAAAAGATAAGCTTACTTTTGATAAACTTGGAGCCATAAACAATAAATAAATTGCTGATAGTGTTCCACCTGCAAATGAACTCCAAGCAGCGATAGCTAATGCTTTACCGGCTTTACCTTGTTGTGCCATTGGATATCCATCAAAAGAAGTTGCGACAGTTCCTGGAACTCCTGGTGCATTTAACAAAATGGAGGAGGTAGAACCACCAAATACTGCCCCATAATAAACTCCAGCCATTAAAATCAAGCCTGTTGCAGGATCAAAACCATAAGTAATTGGTATCATTAAAGCAATTGCTGTCATGGGACCTAAACCAGGTAACATTCCAATAATTGTTCCAAAGAAACAGCCAATCATAACCATAAAAATATTTTGAAATGATAATGCTGTAGTTAAACCAATTAATATTCCTTCTGTCATCCCATCACTCCAATAGATTTTAAAAAGGGATCCCTTAAATAAATTTCAAGAACTCCGTGAAGTAAATACATAAATCCAGCAACAAATGGGAATGAAAGTAAAAACATTAAGACCCACCTTCTCTCACCTAAAAAGTAATAAGATGCAAATAAAAACAAAGATGTAGTTAAAAAGTAACCCACTTTTAAAATTGTTGCCCCATAGATAATTGCAATAACAATTAGTAATGCCGTTTTTTTGTACTCTAATGTTTTATGTTCAACTTTTATGGTATCTGGATCTGGTAAGATTAATTTTAAACCAGAAAAAAATAAACCGGCATATCCTAAATAAATCGGAAAGGTTCTTGCATTAAATGGTGCATTCTCATCGAACGCAAAAACTTGTATTTGATAAGCTGTGTATAAATAGAATACTGAGAAAATAAAAAAGAGCAGTGATATAATTTTTGTCGTATTTATATTCACTGCTCTTTTAATTAATTAATCCAGAGGATTAAATAACTCCTAGTTTCTTCATAAGAGCTGTCATTTCCTTTGTTTGAGTTTTTAAAAACTTAACAAACTTTTTGTCTGGGTTATAAATATTTACCCAAGCATTTCTTGCTCTTACTGCTTCCCATTCAGGAGTTTTTTGTACATCGCCTAACATTTTAGCAATAGCTTTTTTATCTTTGCTACTCATGCCTGGAGGACCAAAAAATCCTCTCCAGTTTACGAATTGTACATCATATCCTTGCTCTTTAAGTGTAGGTGCATCAGGTGCATCGCCAACTCTATCAGGCGCAGTTATACCAATGATTCTTACTTGGTCTCTTGCTCCCATTAATTCACCTAAACCTGTAGATATAATTTGAGTTTCTCCAGATAAAAGTCCAGCTAATGCTTTTCCACCTGCATCATAAGGAATATAAGCTACAGCATTTGGATCTGCACCAGCAGCTTGAAATGCTAAAGCACCAATTAAATGGTCCATACTTCCTCTAACAGAACCACCAGCCATTTTTATTGAACTAGGGTTTGCTTTATATGCATCAACAACATCTTTAAAGTTTTTGAAAGGTGAGTCTTTTGCAACTGCAATTGCACCATAATCACCAATTACTCCAGCAATTGGAACAACATCTTTATAAGATAAAGTTCCACTTCCACTGACATAACCTTTGTGTCTTGTAATTGATCTCAAAACTAGTGGTGTTGATTGAACTAAGATTGTATTTTCTGGCTTAGTATTAATCATGTAAGCTAGAGCTTTTCCACCACCACCACCTGACATATTTTCAAATGATGCGCTTTTTAAAAATCCAGCTTTTGTCAAAGCTTCTCCAGTACCTCTAGCAGTTCCATCCCAACCACCACCAGCACCACCACCAATTACAAAATGTAGTTTATCAATTGCAATTGAGTTGACTGTAGTTGTTGATAATAAAAGAGCGGCAGAGAATAAAACTGAAAAAAAAGATTTAATTAGTTTCATTATTTCCTCTCGTTGTTATAGTTAATTACATAGATTAAACATACTTTTAGTAATCTAGTCAACAACCAAAGATAGAGCACATGCAGAACGTGATTCCCTTTAACCGAGAAAGTTTTGGGCAATTATTATCAAAAAAATTTTTATTAGTTATTGTAATCTCTATTCCTAGTGCGATTGTCGCTGACTTTTTTAAGGTCCCACTTGCGTGGATGATTGGTCCGATGATAACAACCTCTTTGATTGCCCTAAAAGGTTTTCAAGTAATAATGCCAAGATTAGCCCTTAGCTCAATCTTAATTATTTTAGGATTACATATTGGAAACTATATTGATCAAAATTTACTTAATCAGATGGTTAATTGGATTTGGACCACAATTATAATGTTTTTTTATATTGTTATTAGCATTCTAATTGTTTCTAAATATTTACAAAAATTTTCTGATTACAAAGAAAAAACATCGATATTTTCTGCTGCCCCAGGTGCTTTAGGACCATTAATGATTTTAGCAGAATATGAAAAATCAGATTTATCTCAAGTAGCTACAGCTCATTTAATTCGATTAATAATTATAATAACTTTATTCCCTTTTATAATAGTTAGTCTTTACCCAGCTGAAGCTTTAAAATTAGAAAAATTTGATTACATGTCTCAAAACCATTGGGAATTAATTATATTAATTATTGTTTCATTAGTGTTCATATTTTTTTTTGATAAATTTAAAGTTCCAGCTGCGCTCTTATCTGGAACACTCGTTGCAAGTGGAGTTTTACAAATATCTGACATCGCGTCATACAAATTACCCGATGCATCAATAAATTTTTGTTTATTAATTTTGGGAGCTTCTGTTGGATGTAGGTTTGCAAATAAAACATTTAAAGAAGTGGCAAATAACTCTTTTCATGGATTAGTTGCAACCATACTTTTAGTTTTATTAGGTCTGATAGCAGCATACGTTGCTACATTTTTTGTAGATAATAACATTTTATCACTGATCTTATCCTTTTGCCCCGGAGGAATTTATGAGGTAGCAGTAATAGCGATTGCTTTTGACCTTGAGCCAGATTTTGTTGCTTTTCATCATATTATAAGATTGTTATTTATACTCTTTGTCGTGCCAGTGATTTTAAGAATAATTGAAAAAACTAGGTTAAAGAATTAGATAATCTTTCAAAAACTCTTTCAGCACTTAAGTTTTTTAAATCCGTAACTTCAATTGGTTTAAAATTTTCTCTTTCAATACTTACTTTGTACGCTGTTGTATGTTTGCCGAATAATGTAAGACCTTTGGCTCCTACATGAGCAGCTATGTGCGCAGGACCAGTATCATTTGCAACAACAAATGAACTATCTTTTATCAGGGCAGTAAGTTGAGAAATATCTAGCGCTCTTCCATTATCCAGTAAAGCTAATGCATTAATATTTTTTGCTTCACTGATTTCAGTTGGTCCAGGAGCTGTGATAACTTTATATTCTTCACCATACTTACTCGATATTAAATCAATAAGTGTGTTGTAATAAGGCCATTTTTTAATTGTTAAATGAGGTGAACAGAAAGGAAATAATAAAATATATTTTGTTATTTTATAAAAATTTCTAATTTCACTAATGTCTGTAGCAGCCCAATTGAAGTCTGGTCTTAACGTATTCAATGTATTTAATCCTGATTCTTTCAATTGATATTCAAATCTTTCGAGAACCGAATTTTTATCAAATTCGCTTTTGTTTTTTCCTTCTGGTAAAGTTGTTATTGAGCTCGACCATATTTCCTTGCCTGCTTTTGGAAAAAGAATATTTTTATAAAAGTTAGTTCTAGATGAATTTTGCAAGTCAAAAACTTTAGAAAAATTATGTTTTTTTATTTCACGCATTAAAAAATATAAATATATTAAATTAAATCTTGGTAGTCTTTTGTCTAAAATAACATTATGAATAAATGGATTTTTTTTGAATAAATCAATAAATGGTTTTGTAGTAAGAAGATGAATTTGATCATTTTTATGATTTTCAGATATGTCTTGAATAGCACCACTAGCTTGGGATATATCTCCTAAAGATCCGTGTTTGATAATTAGTATATTAGACATATTTATAACAAGATAACATAGTATTAAATTTTATGAATAAAATTATAGTAGAAGTTTCAGTTGGAGAACTTTTAGATAAAATTTCAATTTTAGAGATTAAAAAAGAAAAGATAAAAGATGCTGAAAAATTAGAATTCATTAATAACGAACACTCTATTCTTAAAAATCAGTTAGATGAAAATATCAAATCTGATGAAAAGCTGAATAATCTTTACCAATCTCTTAAAGAAATTAACTCAAAACTTTGGGTTATCGAGGATGATAAAAGACAATGTGAGAAAGAAAAGGATTTCGGGGAAAAATTTATTAAGCTTTCAAGAGATGTTCATTTTCTAAATGATGATCGGGCAAAAATTAAATTAGAGATTAACAATCACACTGGATCAACTATCAAAGAAATAAAAGAATACACCAGTTATTAAATCATTAATGGGACTTCATTTTTCAAAAGAGGAATTTAGAGTTAGAAAATCGAAAGTTTTAGACTCTATGAAAGATCAAAACATTGATGCTTTGTTAATGTTTAGACAAGAGTCTATGTATTGGTTAACTGGTTATGACACATTTGGATATGTTTTTTTTCAAACATTAATTTTAGATAAAAAAGGAAACACAATATTACTGACTAGAGCTCCAGATTTAAGACAGGCACAAAATACATCTAATATTAAAGATATAAGAATTTGGGTTGATAAAGATGGATCAAACCCAACCGATGATCTTAAAGTTATTTTGGATGAGCTAAATCTTAAAGGAAAAAAATTAGGAATTGAATATGATGCTTATGGATTGACTGGAAAAAATACATTGAAGCTCAATAAGTCTTTAGAGAATTATTGTTCTGTTGAAGATAAATCAGACTTAATAACAAAGTTAAGAGTAGTGAAATCCAAAGAGGAAATTGTTTATGTAAAAAAAGCTGCAGAACTGGCTGATCAAGCTTTGGATGAAGTTTGGAAATATGCCACAGCGGGTGTGAATGAGTCTAAGATTTTAGCTGAAATGAATAAAGTTATATTTGAAGGAGGCGGAGATTATCCTGCAAATGAATTTATTATTGGTTCAGGAAAAAATGCTCTTCTTTGCCGTTATCAATCAGAGAAACAGACTTTAAATGCTCAAGATCAATTAACTATAGAATGGGCTGGTACTTATAGACATTACCATTCAGCAATGTTTAGAACAATTCCTATAGGTAAAGCAAATCCTAAACATCATAAAATGCATGAGGCGTGTGTTGAAGCGTTAAGGAATTGTGAAAATAAATTAAAACCTGGAAATAAAATTGGAGAGGTTTTTGATATTCACGCAAAAACTTTTGATGATCTTGGTTTTAATAAAGCAAGAATGAATGCATGTGGATATTCTTTAGGTACTACTTTTGCTCCAAATTGGATGGATTGGCCAATGTTATATACCGGAAATCCATATGTGATTGAGCCTGGAAATGTTTTTTTTATGCATATGATATTAATGGACTCGGAAAATCAATTAGCAATGAACCTGGGTGAAACTTATTTAGTCACTGAGCAAGGTAACGAAAGACTTGGTAAACAAAAAATTGATTTAGTTGTACTTTAATTAAAGCTGTATTTCTTTTCTAAAAACTTAATCACATTGTGGATTATAAAGGTCATAAATAGATAAATACCACCAGCAACAATAAATACTTCAATTGGTTTAAAAGTTGTTGAAATTATATATTTTGCAACACCTGTAAGATCCATTATGGTGACAGTACTTGCTAAAGAAGTTCCTTTCATCATTAGAATAATTTCATTTCCATAAGCTGGTAAAGATTGTCTAATAGCGATCGGAATTTGAATTTTATAAAAGATTACTTTATTTGAGATACCCAAACTCTTACCTGCCTCTATTATTCCAGGTTTAATGGTTTGAAATGCTGATCTCAATATCTCTGAAGTGTAAGCACCCGTGTTAAGAGCAAAAGCAATTATTGCACACCAATATGGTTCTTTTAAAATTACCCATAAAACTGTCGATCTTAAATATTCAATCTGACCTAATCCAAAATAAATAATGAATATCTGTACTAAAAGTGGTGTACCTCTAAAAACATACGAATATCCATAAGCAAATCTATTGATAAATATATTTTTATTTAATCTTAAAATTGCAAAAAATAAGCCAATGAATAATCCAATTATTAAAGAAACTGAGAGAAGTTTCAAAGTTATTACAGCAGCACTTAGTAACTTTGGGAGACTATTAATCATTAATTCAAGATCCATTAGTACCCCCTACTATATTTAACTTCTAATCTGTTAATTAATTTCATGCTCACAAAAGTAAGTAGTAAATACAAAACTGCAGCAAATGAATAAAAGAACAATGGATCTCTTGTTGATCCAGCAGCAATATAAGATTGTCTCATGATTTCAACTAAACCTGTAACTGAAATTAGAGAAGTGTCTTTTAGAGTTATCTGCCAAACATTACTTAGATTTGGAATAGCTAATCTTAATGTTTGAGGTAAAATAATTTTAAAAAATTTTCCAAATTTGTTTAAACCTAATACATTTGCAGCTTCGAACTGGCCTTTATCAATTGATTGAATTGCTCCCCTAAAAACTTCAGTTGAATAAGCACCAGAAATTATTCCAATTGCAAATGCCCCTGTGATAAATGCGTTTATTTCAATATACTCATTATAACCAAATATTGATGCAACAAACATAACTGCACCAGTTCCACCAAAAAAGAATAGGTAAATTACTAATAATTCTGGAACACCTCTTATTATAGTTGTGTAGGAATTAGCTATGAAATTTAAAAACTTATTTTTAGATAATTTTAATGGAGTAAAGATTAACGCAAAAAGAAAACCTATAAACATTGCTGTTATTGAAACAGCTATTGTCATCAGGGTTGCGTAAAATAATTCATCGCCCCAACCAGTATCTCCGAATGCTAGAAGTTCCATATAGATTGGCGACTATACATTATAGTCGCCAAATCTAAAATTAATTACATAGAGGCATCAAAACCAAACCATTTAGTAGCTATTCTACTAATGTCTCCGTTTTTTCTAGCCTTCTCGATTGCTTTGTTAAATGCTTTTAATAATTCAGTGTCGTCTTTTCTAATTCCAACTCCAACACCATTACCAAATGCTCCACCTGAAAAGGTTGGACCTACAAGAACAACTGGTTTACCAGATTTTTCAGCATAATCTGTAAAAGCAACTGCAGCTGCTAATGCAACATCGCATCTTCCTGATGCTAAATCTAAGTTGACTTCATCTTGAGTTTTGTAAGTTCTTAGATTTATTTTTCCAACATCACCAGATTCTAAAAAGTTTTGGTGAATAGTTGCTGTTTGTGTACAAACAGTTTTACCAGCAAGTGCACCTGTTAAAGTCTTTAAAGTTTTTTTAACACCTGAACCCCCTAAAGTAAGATTGATTCCCTCTGGAGTATTCATACCTTCAAGGTCAGAACCTTTCATAACTGCTAAAGATGCAACTTCATCTGCATAACCTTGTGAAAAGCTAATAGCTTTTTGTCTTTCTGCAGTAATAGACATACCTGCCATAATTGCATCAAATTTTCTCATAATTAAAGCTGGTATCATTCCATCCCAATCTTGTTCAACAATCTCACATTGTTGTCCAATATATCTGCAAAGTGTGTAAGCTAATTCGACTTCAAATCCGATTAATTTACCTGATGCATCTTTAGAATTCCATGGAGGATAAGCACCTTCTGTTCCAATTTTAATTTTATCAGCATTAACATTTCCAATAATTAACAATGAAAATAAAACTGAAAAAATAGTTTTTTTAAATATATTCATCATTCTCTCCTTTAATAAAAAAATATTATTTCACAAATCATAGACTTTAAAAAGAAAAAACTAATGATTTATTGAGGACGAGAAATTCCAAGAACAATCAAAACTGGGTACATAAACCCTAGATAATTTGGTATTTCCAAAATGATGATGAAAAACGTTCATCCAATTTTCAACTTGAAGAGGTTTTTTATCTTGGCTGCCAACTTGTGCTGTAATCACACCCTTTGGTTTTAATATTCTTACTAAAGAGTCCATATTTTTTGCAGCCAAATCTATACAAAACTGATCATCATTTAAATCTACAAAGATATGATCGTATGTATCATCTTTTACTGATTTAATACTATGAAACGCATCTCCCCAAACACATTTAACTGAATTTTTCTCTGTAGCTCTTTTTCCAATGTCGCCTAAATGTTTATTACAAACTTCAACTACCTCAGGATCAAGCTCATACCAATCGATAAAATTAAATTTTTTGGATATGCATTCTCTGGCAACACCCCCATCGCCACCACCAATGATTGCAGCTCTTTCATTGTTTTTATTTAACTTTAAACCTGCACCCACAAATGTTGAGCTATACAAATGTTCATCAGATTCAGCTACTTGAATTTCACCATCAATAAACAATGATTTTCCAAATTGCTCTAACTCTAAAATTTCGATGTGTTGACCCACCTTTGATTTAAAATCTTCCAAAACTTCATTTACAACATATGATTTTTGTAAACCTGGTGAGCTGTAAATATCGTGATATAGAGATCTCGTATCTCTATTAAACTCTTTTTTGACAATTCTTTTATGCTTAAATTCTTTTTTAACAATATCAATCGCTACTGAAGGACTGATTTTTCCACAAGTAAAGAAGTCAAAACTTATAATTCCTTTTTCAGGAAATGTATGAAAACTGATATGACTTTCAGCTAACAATGCAAGAATTGTAAAGCCCTGCGGTTCAAACTTATATTTTGATATATTTAAGATTGTAACTTTAGCTACTTTAGCAATCTCTTTGATAACTCTTTCATAAACCGATGGATCATATTCTTTATCGGTACCAATAATATCTAAAGTAATGTGCTCCCCTACTTTTATCATATTACCCTTTTTTATAATCTTTAGCTTTTTCCAAAACTTTTTTCATTTCTTCAAATGAAAGAATCTTTGGCTCACCTAACTTTAGTGCAATAGTGTATTGATGACAAATATTTTCTATCTCTTGTGCTAGTTCAAATGCTTGGTCTAGATTTTTTCCAAAAGCAACCTGTCCGTGATTAGACATCAAACACGCACTTCTATATTCTAAAGCTTTAATTACATTTTGTGAAAGTTCTTTTGTCCCAAAAGTAGCGTATTCAGCACATTTAATGTCTTCTCCTCCTGCAAGAGCAATCATGTAATGAAACGGAGGTATGGATTTTCCGTGTGAAGATACAGCTGTTGCGTGTGGAGAATGTGCATGAACAATTGCTTGGGCATCTTTTTTATTAACATAAATATCTCTATGAAATCTCCATTCTGAGGAGGGTTTGTTCACTATATCGTTATTTTCTACTTCTTCACTTAAACCCATAAAAACAATATCTTCTGGCTTTAATGTTTCATATTTTTTTCCTGATGGAGTAATTAAATAACCTTGAATATTATCTTGTTCTGCTCTCAAAGATATATTTCCTGATCGTAGCGGTGAAAGATTTGTAGCGTTCAATTTTAGAGAATACTCAATAATTTGGTTTCTTTGGTCTAAATTCTTCATTTAAATAATTCTTTTAATCCTCTTTCTGATGCTTCACATATGCCTTTTTCGGTAATTAATCCTGTAACATATTTTGCTGGGGTCACATCAAAAGCTAAATTCATAGCTTTACTATTTTTTGGATAAATTTGTATTTTCTTTATGTTTCCTTTTTCATCTAAACCTTCCACATGAGATAATTCCTCTGAATTTCTCTCCTCAATTGGAATATCTTTATGATCTTTTATATTCCAATCTATTGTTGAACTTGGTAGTGCAACATAAAAAGGAATTTTGTTATCGTGAGCTGCTAATGCTTTTAGATAAGTTCCAACTTTATTACAAACATCTCCATTGGCAAGAGTTCTGTCTGTTCCAACAATACACATATCAACCTCTCCTCTTTGCATCAAAATTCCACCTGTGTTATCTGCAATGATTGTGTTCTTAATTCCTTCTTCATTTAGTTCATAGGAAGTAAGATTTGCTCCTTGATTTCTTGGTCTAGTTTCATCTGCCCATACATGAACAGGAATTCCTTTTTTATGCGCATGATAGATTGGAGAAGTTGCGGTCCCCCAATTTATTGTTGCAAGCCAACCTGCATTACAATGAGTTAAGATATTAACTGTATCTTTTTTTTTATTATAAATTTCCTCTATTATTTTAAGACCATTTAATCCTATATTTTCACAAAATTTTATATCTTCTTCGCATATGTCTTTTGCTTCATTAACAGCTATTTCTAAAATTTTATCACTATTTAAACCTGACAATTTATTCATCATTCTATCAACAACCCATTTTAAATTTATTGCTGTAGGTCTTGAACTTATTAATTCATCTGCAGATTTTTTTAAAAATGATTGATCATTATTTTCAATAATTGCCAAAACTAGTCCAAAAGCTGCTGTAGCACCTATCAAAGGTGCTCCTCTTACTTCCATTATTTTTATAGCATTAATTGCATCTTTAACTGACTTTAGATCCTTTATGACGAATTGATGTGGTAGTTTTGTTTGATCAATAATTTTTACAACATTATTTTCAAACCAAATAGTACGATAATCTTTTCCTCCTATTCTCATTTATTTAAAACTCTACCCGCAACTGTTTTAAGTTTATCTATAGTTTTTTTTGTTCTTTTTTCTGGAGCAGTAATAATAGCAACATCCAAACAATTGTTTGTTGGATCTTTAGGATCAATATGATTTTCAAAATTTTCTATTAAATTTTTAATCATATTTTTTGCTTTTGCAGCATTTCCTAAAAGAACTTTTATTACTTGTTGCACATCTACATTTTCATGATCTGGGTGCCAACAATCATAATCAGTTACCATTGAAACAGATGCATACCTAATCTCTGCTTCTCTTGCTAATTTAGCCTCTGGCATATTTGTCATACCAATCACATCAGCTTTCCACGATCTATAAAGATTGGATTCAGCTAAAGTTGAAAATTGCGGCCCTTCCATCACTACATAAGTTCCACCTCTTTGATACTCTATTTTTTCTTTCTCAATAGCTTCTTCACACGCATTCATCAGACCATTTGATGTTGGATGAGCCATAGAAACATGGGCAACAATTTCGTCATCAAAAAAAGTTTTGTTTCTTGCAAAAGTTCTATCTATAAATTGATCAACAATTACAAACTTACCCGGTGGCAAGTCTTCTTTTAAAGATCCAACAGCTGATACCGAAACTATATCGGAAACACCTAATTGCTTTAATGCATCAATATTAGCTCTAAAATTTATTTTTGAAGGTGAAATAAAATGCCCCCTTCCATGTCTTGGTAAAAAATAAACCTCTTTATTTTTATATTTTGTTTTTAAAATTTGATCTGAGGGTTTTCCCCAGGGAGTTTGTAAATCAAATAACTCTCGATTTTCAAATTCCTCAACATCATATAAACCGCTTCCACCAATGATTGCTAATTTATTTATTGTCATGTTAAAATATTTTAATTAATTATTAATATATAATTTACTCTTATGAATTTAAAAGATTTTATTAGATCAATTCCAGATTATCCAAAAAAAGGGATATTATTTCGAGATATAACAACATTAATCAAAAATGAAAAAGCATTTTCTGAAACAATAAATCAGATAGTTGATAGGAGCAAAAAAGTAAAATTTGATAAAATTGCAGCTATTGAGTCAAGAGGCTTTGTCTTTGCCTCTGCTGTTTCATACATATTAAAAAAACCCTTTGTGATGCTTAGAAAGAAAAATAAATTACCAGCTGATGTTCACTCAATAGATTTTGAACTCGAATATGGAACAGCAACCATAGAAGTTCATAAGGATTCAATTGATGAAAATGACAATGTGTTAATTATTGATGATTTAATTGCAACTGGAGGGACCGCAGAAGCTGCAGCTAGGCTAGTTGAAATTTCAAAAGGAAGAGTTGCCGCTTTTATTTTTGTTATTAATTTGTTTGATCTCAATGGTACGGACAAATTATTAAAAAAAGGTTACAAAGTTGAAAACTTAATTGATTTTCCAGGTCATTAAAAAATGGAAAAATTAAATAAAATTTCAAAATTATTTAATAAGATTTATTACAATCTTTTTGTCGAAAATTTTAAAGGTAAACTTAATTATAATTTTCCACAAAATTATTATCGTTGGGATCTAATTGAATATTTGATTAACAAATATGGTTATTCTGATTACTTAGAAATAGGTTGTGATAAAGATCAGTTATTTTCAAAAATTAAGATACAAAATAAAGTTGGTGTAGACCCAAGTAGTGGTGGGAATGTGAGAAAAACAAGTGATGAATTTTTTAAGGAAAATAAGAATAGATTTGACATCGTTTTTATCGATGGCCTTCATGTTTATGATCAAGTAAAAAAAGATATTCTAAATTCAATAAATTGTTTAAAAGAAAATGGTATTGTCTTAGTACATGATTGTATGCCCGATAGTTTAAGTAAACAAGCCGTTCCTAGATATAGAATGATATGGAATGGTGATGTTTGGAAAGCAATAGTTGACTTGAGACAAAGAGAAGATTTAGAAATTTTTACATGTGAAATGGATCAAGGTATAGGAATAATTAAAAAAGAAAAAAATACCTCGATCTTAGAAATTAAAAAACCTGCGAGAAATCTAAAATTTAAAGATTACTATGCAAATTACAAAAAATTTCTAAGAGTAATAAGTCTAGAAGAATTAAAAAAGAAATATTAAATTTCTTTGTTTTTCCAAGTATCTGGAGTTAAATCATTATCAATTTCAATAGTTAAACGATAATTGAAATCTTTGGTTCCTCTTTTTTTTATATAATCGTAAGTTTTTTTAACACCATCACTTAAACTTACTTTTGTCTCGTAATTTAATAATTTTCTTGCTTTATCAGCAGAACAAGTAGCATGCTTCACCTCTCTTGGCCTGTCTTCTTTATAAACTGCCTCAAGGTTTGAACCAGTTATGTTAGAGCAAATTTCAACCACTTTATTTACAGTCACAAATTCTTCATCAGGTCCTATGTTGATTACTTGTTTATTTAAATTTTTTTGATCTAACATGGGAACTAAGCAGCTTAAACAATCATCAATATATGAAAAGCATCGTTTTTGTTCCCCATCACCATAAACTATTGGGGGTTTTCCCTGTAACATTCTATTCAAAAATATAGAGACTACATTTCTATATGGATCAGTGTAAATTTGTCCTGGTCCTATAATATTATGGGGAACAGCAATTACCCACTCTATATTGTTTAAATCACAAAGATTCTTTAATACATCTTCTGCTGCAACTTTAGAAATACCATAGGGATCAACTGGTTTGGGTATCATATCTTCTGTAAAGGGTGTTTGTTGATCTCCATATCTCGCCATTGAGGAACAAAAAATAATTCTTTTTACTTTCTCATTAACTGCTGCAGAAAAAATTGAGACTGAAGCAAGGTAATTATTTTTTGTAATTTCATAAGGTGAAAATACTGACAAACCTTCATGAGCTGTTGCTGCACAATGATATACAACATCAATATTCTTCATTATTTTTTTTATTTTTGAAAAATCACTACAATCTAATTTATGAAACTCTATATTTTTGGGAATATTATCTTCATAACCACCAATCATATTATCCACACCAACAATTTTATGTCCAAGACCTAATAATTTTTTTGATAAATGTGAACCTAAAAAACCTGCTATACCAGTAATTAAAATATTATATTTATTTGCCATTATTAATTTAAATTATTATACATTTAAAATTTTGGTCTATACCATGATTTTTTTAATAAAACAGAATTAATAATACCTGATAATCTGTGTTTATAAATTTCACTTTTAAACTTTTGAAATGTTATCAAAAAAATTATGAATTTTATCAAAGATGAAGTTAATTTTGGTAGAATTTTTATCATTGCAGTTAGGTATCCGTAATGTTTTTTATGAAAATAAAATGTTGACCACATCCAGTGCCAATTTCTAGAAAGCTCCATGGGTTTCTCAATTTCTGAATTATGTGATGTGCCACCTAAATGGCTTACTTTGATTGTGGGATCTATAAATATTTTTGAATTATTTTTTTTTAATCTTCTACATAAATCTATTTCTTCAAAATAAAGGAAAAAATTATCATCAAAAAAATTAATTTGTTTAAGATTTTTCATATTCAAAAACATTGCAAAACCTTTGACATTATCTACCTCTTTAATTTCTTTATCCTCATTAATATTAAAATTATTGTATTTTTCGTTTTGAGATATGGGGGCGATAATTCCAAAATCCCCTAAATTATTGATGCTTAAAAAAAATTTATTTACTGCATCATTATTTAAAGTCACATCAGGGTTTACTATTAAAGCATAACTAGTTTCAACCTTTGATAAACCTAGATTATTTCCTGCTCCATAACCTAAATTTTCTTTTGACAAAATACATTCTACATTTTGATATTTAGATTGAATTTCCTCCTTTAATTTTTCATCATTTGAATTTTCAATAACGATGATTTTAATACTTTTTTCAATTGACTCTATACAACTGAAAATTTTATCCCCACTATGAAATGATGTAATTATGACAGTTAAATCGAAAGTTTTCATATAAAATTAATTTGGTAGCGGGAAGTGGGATCGAACCACTGACCTCGGGCTTATGAGTCCCGCGCTCTAACCAACTGAGCTACCCCGCCTTTTGATGAGATTTATAATAGTTTAATAATTTGATTCAATATTTATTAATTAAGTAAAAGTTATAAATTTAGAGAAAATTGAGTAATATTTTCTTAGAAAATGATTAGACCAAATAAAATCAACCCTGTTGAAGCCGCTGCTGAAAAATACAATTTTTTTCTGCTTTCATTTTTTTTATTAACTGCAATTCTATTTAAAAGAACGTTTATGTTGCTACTTTTTGATTGAGTTGATGGTGGATCTTTTTCAAGGTATCTAGCTATAAGCTTTTCTTTGACGTTAATACCTGAATTTTTCATACCATTATTTAATCACGTAAAATTGATTTTTGCAAATTTGTTAGAAAGAAAGATAAATTCCAAAGGCTCCCATACCAATTATCAGCAAAGATAAAATGAAAATATTTTTTTTGAGTTCCTTCGCTTCTGTTTCCTCTAGCTTTGACTTTAGAATGTTTATATCAACTCTCTTCTTTAATGTTTTTAAAGGCTTTTCAGCAACATCAACATCATTTGGGGTCTCGATGTCAGCATGTGTCTCTGCAAAGCCTTTATTATTCATGGTAGGATTACTACATCAAAATGTCCGCCGAACAATTTTCCTGAAGTTCAATTTGGGTCACTATTAGATTGACATGTGTTCAATTTGGGTCAATATTCTCAATTCAAATTTTATGAGTTTAGAACAAATCGATTTCAGTAAAACTTTAACCGACGATCAGGTTTATGAAAGTATAATGAATAACTACTCTGAATTAGCTAATGAATGGATATCTCATCAGTGGAATTGGATGAACAATGTGTACTGGGCTTTTAATGATCACTACAAATACATGATTATAATTTCACTTATAGAAAAAACACTTCAATTTTATGATCAAATGAATATTCAGCAATCTTATGAAGAATATTATTCTAAATCATATGTTCAAATAGATAAGTTTAGTATTACTGAATTATGTGAGAAATTAGATCTACCAAAAGAAACGATAAGAAGAAAAGTTTTAGAACTTGAAAAAGAAGGTGTTATTAAAAGAGATAAAAAAAAAATTGTTATTGACAGTAAAGCATTTACTTTTGTTAAACCTCAAAATCAAATAAAACTTTCATCAAAATATATCTTATTAGTGGCTGAAGCTTTATATAGAGATAAGCACTTTTCAAAAAAAGTTGATGTCAAGTTAATTGAAAGTTTAATCAAAAAAAAATTTACATTATGTTGGCGGTGGTTTTATCGAATGCAAATACCATTAATAATTGGATATCATAAATTCATGCAAGATCTAAGCACATTTCATGTTTGGGGAACTATTTGTATGAATCAATCATTGAATGTAACCAAAAATTTAAAAAATATAGAAACAAAAAAATTACCATTAGATCATGGTACTGCGAGCAAAATACTGATTGATAATGTTGGCTCAACTTCAGGTATAAGTGCAATGTCTATTTCAGACATGACATTAATACCTAGAGCAACAGTAATAAGAAAATGCAAATACTTAATGAAAAATGATTTGATAAAACTTAATGAGAAAAAACAATATACTTTATCCTCATTCAATTTTAAGAAAATTTTACCTTACCAAACTGAAGCTTTTAAGTTTAAAGCTAAATTTATACGTAAAGTTCTAAATCTTCTTGTAATTTCATAAATCTTAAATAAATTATAAACGTTATACTATTATACAGAGGGGTCATGGAGATAGTAACAAAAATAGCACCTATCATACTCGCATTAATAATGTTGGGTTTAGGTTTGGGATTAAAAATTGATGATTTTACGAGAATATTAAAAACTCCAAAGGATTTTTTTGTAGGTTTTTTTTCTCAATTAATTATTCTTCCATTAGTTGCTTACTTATTAATTATTATTTTAAAAGTACCACCTGAAATAGCAATGGGAGTTATGATTATCGCTGCTGCACCAGGTGGAGTTACATCTAATATATTAACAAAATTTGCTAATGGAGATGTTGCTTTATCTATTTCTTTAACAGCTGTAATCAGTTTAATTTCTATTATTACTGTTCCTCTTATAATTTTTACATCTGCTGATTTATTTGGAATTACTGATATTTCTCAAAATATTTCAATGACTGGTATAGCGCTAAAAATGTTTTTGGTTGTAACTGTTCCGGTGATCTTAGGAATGATTATAAGAAAATTTGCTGAAAATTTTGTAAATTCGAAAATTCAAATATTTGAAAAACTCAACATAATATTATTTGTTATTTTTTTTATAGCTGCATTTTATGAAGAAAGAGAAAGTTTCATAGATTTTCTAATGCAAGCAGGTTTCATTACTTTTATTCTAAATATAACAATGATGATTGTGGCTTATTACCTTGGTAAAACTTTTGGCTCAGGAATAAAACAACAAAAATGTATTGCTTTAGAATGTGGATTACAAAATGGTACTTTAGCAATATTTGTTTCGACACAAATATTCGGCACAGATATAGTCTACATAACTCCAACAGCTGCATATGCTTTGATTATGTATATCACTGGTTTTATATTTGTTTTTCTTTTAAAAAATAAAATTTAATTTGTCTTAAAATTGGTCTGTTTTATTGGTTTATTAATCAATTCAATTTCGTATTTCCTTTTCTCAACCTCGATAAATAATTTACTATCTCTCAATTTTTCATTGGAAAAATCGTTATTGATATAACCAAAAGTCAGGTTTTTCTTAAAGTTAAAAGAGTAATTTCCTGAGGTTGATCTACCTATTATCTTATCTTCTAAATAAATAGGCTCATCATGAAGTAATAGTGGTTCTCCAGGTTTACTATCTTTTAATGTAAACATAGCAAATCTTGTTTTGATCTTCTCATTATTAATTTTTTCAAGAGCTGACTTACCAATAAAATCTACATTTTTTTTATTACTGATTGTAAAAGATAAACCTGCTTGATATTGATTTTCCTCAGGTGAAATATCGTGTCCCCAATGTAGAAAGCCACTCTCCATTCGCATAATATCCATTGCATGCATGCCGCAATTTGAAAGATTATAATCTTTTCCTTTTTCAATAATTAATTCATAAATTTTTTTGGCATCTTTAGCTTCAACGTAAAGTTCATAACCTAATTCTCCAACATAAGACAATCTTTGTGCCCAAATTTTAGTATCTGCGATTGAAATAAATTTTGCTGTTCCGAATTTGAAATTTTCATTATCAAAATTATCTTTACTTAATGAGCTGATAAGATTTCTACTCTTAGGCCCAAATAATCCAAAAACACAATAATCATCAGTAACATCTATCAATTTAATATCTTTATTTAAATGTTTCTTAATGTGGTGTTTGTCTCTTTCTCTTGTTGCAGCAGAACTAATTATTCTAAAATGGTTTTCATCAATCGCCACTATAGTTAAATCAGTTTCAATACCGCCATCTGAATTTAACATATGAGTATAGGTACATTTACCAACATCTTTCTTAATATTTGCAGTACAAATTCTTTGCAATTCTTGATGGGCTTTATCAGATTTAATTTCAAACTTTGAAAAAGGAGTTAGATCAAATAAACCAACATTTTTTATTGTATTACTTGTTTCATACTCAGCTGAGGGATACCAGCTTTGATAGTTATAACTATATTCATACGCTGCTTTTTCACCATCTAGTGCAAACCACATTGGTCTTTCATATCCACCCGACACACCAAAGCATGCTCCAAAACTTTTCAAATTATCATGATGTGGAAGTTTTTTTATATCTCGAGAAGTTTTATGCTGTTTAAAAGGCCAGTGCATTCCATACAAATCTCCTAATGACTCTGTAATTCTTTTTTTGATAAAACCTAACTCTGAATGAAACTTTTGAAATCTTTTTATATCATAACTAAAAATATCTTCATTAATATGGCCGGTCATCAACCACTCCGCTGTAACTTTACCAACACCACCACCACTGCCAATTCCAATACTATTTAAGCCACAACATACAAAAAAATTCTTAACCTCAGGTACTTCTCCTAATAAAGTGTTAGTATCAGGAGTAAAAGACTCCGGGCCTGAAAAAAATTTTCTTATTCCAGCAGTTTCTAAAATTGGAAATCTTTTGATTGCTGAAGCTAAATAAGGTTCAAAATGTTCAAAATTTTCTTGAAACTCACCAAATGAAAAATCTTCTGGAACTTTATTGGTTTTATTCCAAGCAGGAATTGAATTTCCTTCAAAAATTCCAACGAGTATTTTTCCTGCATCTTCTTTTATATATGTTCGATTATCAAAATCTCTTACTACCGGTAAGGTTTTAGATAAATTTTCAATAGGTTCAGTAATAATATAGAAATGTTCTGCGGGGTATAATGGAATACTGACACCAGCTTTTTCTCCTATTTGCCTCGACCACATACCTGAGGCTAAAACAATATATTCACACTCAATTTTTTGACCTTTGACTTTAACTCCAGAAATTTTTCCATCTTTTGTTAAAATTTCCTCTACAGGTGATTTTTCAAAAATTTGGGCACCTTCCATTCTTGCTGCTTTAGCCAACATATGTGTAACACCTGAGGGATCAGCGGCACCATCGCCTGGCATTAAAATTCCCCCTATAACTTCATCAGTATTGATTATGGGATAATCTTTTTTAATTTTATCTTTATCTAAAATTCTTACATCAACATCGTAAAGTTGTGCTGTCGTCGCTTGTCTTTGAAGTTCTTGCCATCTGCCTTTATGTTGAGCGATTGATAGGGCTCCGTTTAATCTTAACCCTGCAGAATGATCAACTTTTTTTTCAAGCTCTTTATATAAATCTAAAGTATATTTTCTAATTTTTGTAACTGCTGCAGTTGGACCTAATTGACTTACCAAGCCTGCTGCATGCCAAGTTGTGCCTGACGTTAATTGATCTCTTTCTAAAAGGATTGTGTCTTTCCAACCAAATTTAGCTAAATGATAAGCAACAGAGCAACCTACTACCCCACCTCCTATCACAACAACTTTTGTGCTACTTGGAAGTTTTTTTTCCATCTAATTAGTTATTGATTGCATCTCCTGGATTAACATATTCATGTCCAAAAACATCTGCAACCGCTTTATAAGTCACATGACCCTTGTGAACATTTAATCCTGCTAAAAAGTTTTTATCTTCACCAAGAGCTTTTTGATAACCTTTGTTAGCTAATTTTACCAAATATGGAAGTGTTGCTTTATTTAATGCAATAGTCGAAGTTCTTGGAACTCCACCTGGCATATTGGCTACACAATAATGAACGACATTATCCACTATAAAAGTTGGATCATTAAATGTTGTGGGTTTACTTGTTTCTACACATCCGCCTTGATCAATAGCAACATCAACAATTACAGAACCTCTTTTCATTAATTTGAGCATATCTTTGGTAACTAATTTTGGTGCCTCTGCTCCAGGGATTAAAACTCCTCCCACTATTAAGTCCGCCTCAGCTACTAACTTTTTTAAATCTATTTTATCACTTTGTTCTGGAATGATTTTATCTCCAAACATTTCAACTAATTGTTTTAATCTTGCTTCTGATTTATCAACAACATGAACTTTTGCCTTCATACCAGTTGCTATAGTTGCAGCATTTTCACCTACAACTCCTCCACCTAAAATTAAAACATTAGCAGGCTCACCGCCTGGAGCTCCTCCTAATAAAACTCCCCTGCCTTTTTGATTTTTTTCTAAACAATGTGCTCCTGCTTGAACTGACATACGTCCAGCTACAGCACTCATGGGTGCTAACAAAGGAAGTCGTCCATTATCATCTGTAATAGTTTCGTAAGCAATATTAATACTTTTTGATTTTACCAAACCCTCAGTTAATTCTTTTGCAGCAGCCAAATGTAAATAGGTATAAACAATTTGATTTTCCCTAATCATTTCAACCTCAACTTTTTGAGGCTCTTTAACTTTAACAATTATCTCAGCGTCATTAAAAATATCGGAAGCTTTTTCTATAATTTTGGCCCCGGCATCTTTGTACTGATCATTATCGAAACCTGCTTCAAAACCTCCATTATTTTCAACTAAAACTTCATGACCCTCTGAAACGAGAGTTTTTACACTATCCGGTGTCAAGCCAATTCTATTTTCTTGAGGTTTTATTTCTTTAGGTACGCCAATTCTCATTAACGAAATTTAATTCTTTTTACTCTTTGCGTAATTAGTAATTCCAGTTCTTAGTTTTTCTATGATTTCATCAATGTGTTTTTTTTCACAAATAAACATTGGTGCTATAATTAAGCAATCACCAGTAGCTTTGAAATTAACTCCTGCATCGTAACAATGTTTGAAAGTAGCTAAACCTGCTTTACCAGGTCTGCCATCAGTTTTAATGTCTATCCCACCCATCATTCCATAACCTCTTATGTTATCTACTACATCAATATCTTTAAGAGAAAATAGACCTTCTTGGAAGTAAGGAGCAAGTTCTTTTGCTCTATTAAAAATATCTTCTTTTTCAAAAATATCTTGAACAGCTAATGCTGCAGCTACTGATACAGGAATTCCTGAGTATGTATAACCATGAAATAATTCTATTGCACCTTTTGGAGAATTATCCATCACTGCATCATAAATTTCTTCTTTACATGCAACTACACCAAAAGGGACTATTCCATTGGTTGTTGCTTTTGCCATTGTCATTATGTCAGGTGTTACACCAAATTCTTGAGCTCCAAAAGCTGAACCAGTTCTTCCCCAACCCGTAATAACTTCGTCAAAAATTAATAATATTTTATGTTTGTCACAAAGTTCTCTTAGTCTTTGTAAATATCCAACTGGTGGCACTAATGTTCCTGTTGAACCTGCAATAGGTTCTACAATACAAGCTGCAATATTTTCAGAACCAAAATTAGTACAAATTCTCTCTAAATCATTTGCAATCTCAGCTCCTGTTTCAGGTTGACCTGAAATAAATTTATGTTCATCTAAATGTGTATGTCTCATATGAACAACACCTGGCATCAATACACTTGCATACGCTTTAACGTTATTGATCATACCACCTACTGATGTGGCTCCAATATTCATTCCATGATAAGCACGTTCTCTTCCAACAAATCTAAATCTTTGTCCCTCGCCTCTTGCTTTATGGTAAGCGATACTAATCTTAATTGCAGTTTCTACTGCAGTCGATCCACATATCGTATAAAAAATTTTATTTAAGTTTCCAGGTGTGTGTTTTGAAATTCTTGTTGCCAATTCAAATGAACCACCAAAACCTTGTTGAAACGGCTGACAATAATCCAGAGTATTTAATTGATTTGTAATTGCCTCGATAATTTTTTTTCTTCCATGTCCTAAAGGATTGCAAAATAATCCTGAGCTGGCATCAATTTGTGTTTTGCCATGATGATTTTTTAAATAAACACCTTTTGCCTCAACAATTAATTTTGGATTTTCTTTAAAATCCTTATTGGATGTAAATGGCATCCAATGTTCATTAAGTGAATTAGGTACTGATGTTCTTTTTTCTGAGCTCATAATTAAATTTTAAAATACTTAATAAATGAATCCTTAGACTAATTAACTTAAATTAACCACCAAAATAATGTCACAACTCAAAGTTGTGTAACGATAATGATCATTTTTTTGTTTTACATATAGGTCAAATTAATCTTAAAATTGAAACATATAAATAAACAAGGAAGAGGCATAAATGAAAAAAATAATAAGTTTTATTCTTGGATGTTTTGTAGCTCTTAATCTTTCAATATCTGTTGCTAATTCAGCAGCAAATGAAGTTAGAGTTGCTTACTTCTTAGAGTGGCCAAGTCCAAATCTAGAGGACATGATGAAGAAAAACTTCGCAAAAGCTCTAGGGGTTCCAGTAAAGTGGACTAACTTTACTAATGGTGGTGCTATGACTGATGCAATGTTAGCAGGAGATATTGATATTTCTTATTCTCAGGGTCTAGTTCCATTTATTAACGCTGTAAAATCTAAAGCACCTATCAAATTAGTTGATATTGCTATGGAATACGGAATGGGCGGAACAACTTGTGTTACATCTAATGCATCTGGAATTACAAAAGCCAACGCAACTGAGTTAGAAGGTAAAAAAGTTGCTGTTCCACTTGGAACAATGGCGGAATATGTTTTTGATGAGAGTATGAAAGTTGTTGGAGCAGATAGAAAAAAAATGGATATCATTCAAATGGACCCTGAAGAAGGTGCTGCTGCTTTAGTAAGCGGTGATGTTGTAATGGCATGTTTATTTGGTGGTAATTCTATTAAAGCTGCTGTTGCAGTTGGATCTAGATTACTAACAGTTCAAGAAGCTAGAGATGCAGGTATCCTAGGGATTGATATTACTTCTGTAACTACAAAGTTTATGAAGGAAAACCCAGGGATGTTAAGAACTTTCATCGAAGTAACTCATGAAGCGAATGCAAGATATAGAGCTGGAAAAAGCGATATGAATGCAATGTCAAAAGCTTCAGAAATGAAAATTCCTGACATGAAAGAAACTTTAAGTGGTTTCAAATTTCTAACTCCAGAGGAAACAAAAAGTTCAATGGAAAGTGGAAATCTTGATGCATTCCTAAAAGGAATGGGAACACCAAGAGGAAACGTAGATACAAGTTTCTTACCTTTATAATCTAAAGGTAATTAAAATTTAAATAGGCGCCAATTTTTTATTAAATTGGTGCCTATTTTTTTACTATAAATTCTAATATAAAGTGGACAAATGAGTGATCTAGTTTCTCAAAATCTTAATATGATTTTTAAAACTCCAAAAGGAGAAACTGTTCACGCTTTAAAAGATTTAAATTTTACTCTTAAAAAAGGAGAACTGTTAACAGTTCTCGGACCATCAGGTTGTGGAAAAACAACTTTATTAAATATTACCGCAGGATTTATTCGACCAACTTCCGGAAGTATTACTTTAAATAGTAAAGAGATTGATGGACCTGGTGTTGAGAGAGGTATGGTTTTTCAGCAAGGTGCTTTGTTTGAATGGTTAACAGTTGCTGAAAATGTCAACTTTGGATTAAGAATGAAAAAAAAAGATCCAATTGAAACTCAAAAAAAAGTTGATGAATGGTTAGAAATAGTTGGCTTAAAAGGTTTTGGTAATACCCCAACCTATCAACTTTCAGGAGGTATGCAGCAAAGAGTTGCTCTTGCAAGATGTTTGATTAATGATCCTGATCTAATTTTAATGGATGAACCTTTAGGAGCTCTTGATGCATTAACAAGAGAAAAAATGCAGTCTCTAGTTTTAAAAATTTGGAAAGAGACAGGAAAAACAATTATTTTAATTACCCACTCAGTTGAAGAAGCTCTGTTACTTGGTGAGAGATTATATGTGATGGCACCTCGACCTGGGCGAATTCATAAAGAATATAATCTTCCATTTGCTTCAATGGGACTGAAAGAAGATCTAAGAGAGATTAAAAAGAACAAAGATTTTTCAGCGAAACGTGAAGAAATATTAGAGATGATTTGGAATATGGAAGAAGAAATCATGGGGAAAGAAAATTAAATGTTAACTCAAATCGTCACCTTTTTAATTTTTTTTGCAGTGATTGGCTGTATTCTTTATGGAAGAAGATTAATCAAAACTGAAAAGGTCGATGCTGTTTTTGGAAATCCTGAAAGAGCACGAGGTGGTACTCACTGGATTATAGTCGGAAGTAGCTTTCTCTTATTGGTATGGCTTTACTATTCTTGGGATATTGCAAAAGGTTTTTACCCAAAATCAGCTAATGAACTTTGCCAAGTAGCAAAAGTTAACGACTCTTTATTAGGTTTAAAATATCAATTTCCAATAGAGGAAAGAGAATTCAAAAGTACTGCTCAAATTAAAAAAGAAAATAAAAATCTCAAAGCAACTTTAAATGAAATTAAGTTTTCTGAAGATCTAAACTTGCAACAAAAAACAGAGCTTACTGAGTTTATAAACAAAACTATTCAACTAATTCCTTTATTAACCAATGAAGATTTAATTGAAAATGAGACGAAATTTAAAATAGATGACATTACTGGTAAAATTAACTTATTAACTGAAAACTTTAAAAAACCTGAATATCCTTTTGAAACAGAACAAGAAGCTAATGAGAGACTTAAAGCAGTAAGTGAGCAAGGAGATTGGGGAATTATAAAAGTTCAATCTGGAACGGGATCCATAGAAAATACTATCGAGGTTCCTTTAGTTCCAGAGACTAAAAGAGGTTTGAAATTTGATGCTGCTGCAAAAGAATTACAAATTATTAGTGATGAATTCTTTAAGTTAAGAAATCATAATCCACAATTTAAAGATAAAATAAAAGAACTCAAAGATGAAATAAAGGCTTATCGAAAAAATTTAGATGATACTCAAGAAGTAGCTTCAACTTACGCCAAAGACATTGTTAAAATTGCACGACGAATAGAATTTGCAAGTATATATCCACCCAATGCATTAAATGAAATGCAAAATGCAATTATCAATTTTGATGTTGCCCAAAAAGAAGCTCAAGGTGGATTGAGGTTTGTTGATATATTTTTATTCCCAGCTGGTACTATTGTTGCAAGTGGGCCAAGCTGTTCAGAACAAGGATCTGGTAGATGGTTACCTAAGCCGTCAGATACATTTGATAAATTTATGCTTATGCTTAAACCGAGTGTAGGTTACAAAGAAATTCCTCTTCTCTGGATAGAACTGGTTGATGTAAGTAAAATGATTGGTTTCATTTTACCAGATTGGATTGCTGATATTCTACCTGGTGAATACCCAGTTCACACTCAAGATGGAATTGTTAAACAAAATTTTAAAGGCCAAGTTTTAAAATTAGTAACAGGAGACTTTAAGTTATTTAAAGTGCCAGTGCCTTATGGTCATATTTGGGATTCTTTTTTAAGGGTATTTTTAGGATTAGTGTTTGGAATATTAATTGGTGTGCCACTTGGATTATTTATGGGATTAAATAGATTTGCTAAAGGTTTCTTTGATCCGTTAATTGAGCTTTATAGACCTGTTCCCCCTCTAGCTTGGGCTCCTTTGATTATTTCAGTCTTAGGAATTGATAATACCGGGAAAGTTTTCTTATTATTTATGGTCTCATTATCAATCATGATTATTTCTGCAAGAGCTGGTGCCTCTGGCACCCAGTTGTCAAAAATCCATGCAGCTCACTCACTTGGTGCATCCAAAAAACAAATATTGAGATATGTAATTTTTCCAAATTCTTTACCAGAAATACTTACTGGAATAAGAGTTGCTGTCGGTATGTGTTGGGGAACTTTAGTTGCAGCTGAGTTTTTAGCTGGAACAACCGGTATAGGATTTGTTGAAAACGTTGCAAAAAAATATTTTCAATACGAAGTTATTTGGATCACTATATTTATCATGGGAATGCTAGGTTTATTATTTGATGTCACTTTGAGAAAAATAATAGACAAAACAATTCCATGGCGTGGAAAAGGCTAATTTGAAAACAGAAAATCTTAAAAAAGAAGTTATTAAAATTTTTGAAAATCACGGATTAAGCAATCCTCATGCTGTTATTTCAGCAAATGCTTTAATAAATGCCGAGTTAGTTGGTGCTTATGGTCATGGTCTTTCTAGATTAAGAATGTATTGTGAAAGAATATCTAAAAAAGTTATTAATCCAAAACCTAAAATAAAAGTTAAAAAGATATCTCAATCGATTGTTCACATTGATGCTGATAATAGTATTGGCTTCGTTGCAGCAGATCTCGCAATTAGAAAAGCAATCGAATGTGCCAAAAAAACAGGTATCGGTTTGGTGGCAGTAAAAAATAGTGGTCACTATGGATTATCTGGTTACTACGCTGAGCAAGCAGTTAAAAAAAATTTAATCACAATGATTTATACTAACGCTCCACCTGCAATAGCTCCTTATGGTGCAAAAAAAAGTTTGTTTGGAACAAATCCTATTTGTTTTGGTTCCCCAACTGGAGCAAGGGTACCATTTATATTGGATACAGCTATTGCAAAAATTAATAGAGGAAAAATTAGATTTGCAGCTAGAAATAATCAAAAAATACCAAAAGGTGTTGCATTAGATAAATTTGGTAAACCAACGACAGATGCAAAAAAAGCACTTTATGGAGTTCAGTTACCTATTGCAGGTTTTAGAGGTTCAGGTTTAGCATGGATGGTAGATATTCTAAGTGGTGTTTTAACTGGCGGAAATCATGCAGGTAAAGTGAAGGATCCTTTTGACGATTTTTCAGGTCCGCAAAATATTGGACATTTGTTTATCACATTTAAAACAAACTTATTTGTCAAAAATTATACTTCAAGAATTAAGAATAATATTAAAACAATTAAAAGATTGCCTAAAATTAAAGGTGTAAAAGAAATAATGTATCCTGGTCAAAATAAAGATAAAAGGTTTAGAATGAACTTAAAAAAAGAAATTAAATTGTCAAAAATTATTCAAAAAGATTTAGTAGATTTAAAAAACTAACATGCTTTCCAATAAAGAAATTATTTGTCCTGATAACTTACTTAATGTTGCTCATAAAAAGAAAGGTGTTAAAGCAGGAATTGTTAATGCCGGAAAACCTTTGCCCATGCAATCAGTGCAAGATGCTGTTAAAGAAAATCTAATTGAGCCAATTTTTATTGGTGATGAAAAAGAAATTAAAAAATGTGCCCAGGATCTGAAATGGGATATCTCAAATTATGAGATAATTCATGAGCCTGTTGAAAATAACACAGCAACGATTGCTGCAAAACTGGCAAGTGAACAAAAAATCAAAATTATTGTTAAAGGGCATATTCATACTGACGTTTTAATGAAAGAAGTTTTGAAAAGAGAATACAATTTACTTGGAAAAACGAGATTAAGCCATATTTGGCATATGACTTTAGGAAAAGAAGATAAACCATTAATAATTACTGATGGAGCATTGAATGTTTTACCTAATGTGAAAACAAAACTACATATTCTTAAAAATGTAATTAATTTTTCAAATAGAATTGGTATTGAAAGACCTAAGGTAGCAATATTATCTGCTACTGAGGAAGTTTTAGATAGTGTGCCAAGTTCTAAAGAAGCTGAGGAATTGACTAACTTAGCCAAAAAAGAAAATTTGAACGCAGATGTTTTTGGTCCGCTGGCATTTGATAATAGTATTTCAAAAAAATCTGCAGCTATCAAAGGAATACAAAATAGTGTGGCTGGTATGGCTGATGTATTGCTGGTCCCAAGTGTTGAAACAGGAAATGGATTAGTAAAAATGCTTATATATTTTTGTGGAGCGTGTGCAGCAGGTGTGGTTGTTGGAGGTAAAGTTCCAGTCGTAATAACCAGTCGTTCTGATGAAGCTCCCACAAGATTAGCCTCCATTGCTGCAGCAGTTGTTGCTTTAGATTAATTGTTTCGTTGAAAAAAAATCTATAATGCTTTAAACGTACTATCTAAAATATTATGGCTATTAAATACCTAAAAAAATCACCAAAAACTCCCTCCACTGACGATAGTAAGACAAACGAAATTGTTAAAGGGTTGTTAAAAGAAATAGAAATTTCAAAAGAAGAAGCTTGTATTAATCTTACAAAAAAATTTGATAAGTATGATGGTGAAATAGTCGTTTCAAAAGAAAGAATTGAACAGATAGATAAAGAATTAGATCAAAAAACGAAGGACGATATTCAATTTTCTCATGAAAGAGTAAAAAAATTTGCTGAGGCACAATTAAAAAATTACGGCCAAGATTTTGAGGTTGAACTATCGCCAGGTCTTTATGCAGGTCAAAAATTAATTCCTGTAAATACAGCCGGTTGTTATATACCAGGTGGAAGATATGCCCATATAGCCTCAGCTGTGATGAGTGTTACAACTGCAAAAGTTGCAGGAGTAAAAAATATAATTGCTTGCAGTCCACCCAAGAAAGGTGTGGGTGCACATCCAGCAATTATTTATACAGCTAATTTGTGTGGTGCAGATGTCATTTTAAATTTAGGGGGCGTTCCAGGGATTGCTGCAATGACAAATGGTTTATTTAAAAATCCCCCAGCAGATATTTTAGTAGGTCCAGGAAATCAGTTTGTAGCAGAAGCCAAAAGAATTTTATTTGGTAAAGTTGGTATTGATTTATTCGCGGGACCAACTGAAATTGCTGTGATAGCTGATGACGAAGCTGATGCAGAGATGGTTGCAGTAGATTTGGTAGGACAGGCAGAACATGGATATAATTCTCCCGCTTGGTTATACACGACGAGTCAAAGAGTTGCTGAAGAAGTCATGAAAAGGGTTCCAGAATTAATTGCTGAATTACCAGAGTTACCTAGAAAAAGCGCTGAAGCTGCTTGGAGAGATTATGGTGAAGTGATATTATGTGACACTGACGAGGAGATGGCGACCATTAGTGATGAATACGCTCCTGAACATTTAGAAGTTCAAACAAAAAATCTTGATTGGTTCCATAAAAGACTAAAAAATTATGGATCATTATTTATTGGTGAAGAAACTACAGTTGCCTATGGAGATAAATGTTCTGGAACAAACCATATTTTACCGACAAAAGGAGCTGGACGTTACACTGGTGGATTATTTGTTGGTAAATTTATTAAGACTTTGAGTTTTCAAAGAATGACTAAAGAATCTACAAAATCTGTTGGTGCTGCATGCGCTAGGATATCAAGATACGAAGGTATGGAGGCTCATGCTAGGACTGGTGATGTGAGACTTAGAAAATATGGTTTTTCGAATTAATATTTAATCTAGAATCTCTTCGCCACTTTCTTTTTTTTCTTTATTACTTTTATTGATAGTCTCTTTATTTTTCTTAATGTTTATTAAATCAGCAAAAGTATGGTTAACATCTCTATGGCCAGCTTCATCATCTCTGATAACTCTTACTACATCTTTTAAAGTAGCATGTAGTGGTAAATTCCAATAATTGATTGCAATTTCTGGAGCTGGTTGATCTGGAATGGTTCCAGCTTCAAGCTCATTTAAATATTCTGTGTAACTTATCACTGCCTCTTCCTCAAAATAACCCACAATCCTATGCGCAGTTCTTTGAGAAACTATATAAATTATTGCATATGTGATTATAAATATAAACTGAGCAATCATAATTATGAATCTTTCTATTGCAGTTGGTTTAGCTATATGAACAAAAGTCATTAAATGCATTCTTTCATTCTCAGCTTCCTCTAAAAGAGTTTTGATCCACCCTTTATCGTCTTCAATTTTTCTTAATGATTTTAAATGAATAAGCATCCCAGCAACCATACCTGGTACAGCTGCTACTGTTTCAAGAACAACAGCTCTATGGCCATATCTTTTTTTGAAAAAAGTATCAGCCAAAAATCTCAAAAACTTTGTAAATGACAAAGCGACTTTGTCACTAAAGTTTTTAGGTTTAAAATGCTTATTTAAGTCGTTCATATATAATTTATCTAAACACTGTTAAATAAATTACTATGTGCCAAATTTGTCTTGGTTAATTTAAAATCTCAATAAAACTAGGGATTTTGTTTATAAAAAATTTAAAAATTCATTTTATAAAAAGCATTACCACCTAAACTCAATGTATTTTGGCTAGAGAGTAAGCCATAATAAGAGACACCTATTTTGCTATTTTCGTAAATGTATTTTTCATAATTCATGCTAACTGACAATGAGATTTCTCTTTTTAAATCATTATCTTGTTTATATGTTGCTGTTGTACCGCTAATTGAATATGTCTGTTCATCATCTCCAATTGCACTTCTAAGATCTAAAGCCCAATTTAAATTTAGTTTTTCTTCCTTATCATCTCTGATCAGATAATCATCTGAAAGATAGATTGATAGGTTTCCAACTACTCTATTTCTCCAAGAATAAAATTTACTCTCATCATATGTTGGTGTTACTGATATACTTGATGTAAATCCAATATCTGGAATAATATTTAAATTATTTTTTTTTGCTCCTATTTGGATATCATAAGTTTGAAAATTACTATTAGAGTCTACTTTTCCCGATGACTCTGTGTTAGTTAAAACTTCTCTCTTTCCGTCCTTTAATGTAATTCCACCAGTAACAAAGGTATCTAAATTAAAAAATTTATCATTATCAGGAATATGAATACCTCCAGAGATATTTTGATAGGTAATCCTATAGTCTTTTGCAAAATCCTGTACTCCGCCTTCAAACATCATTATAAAATTAGAATTATCTAATGGATAAATTAAATTTGCTCCAAAATTAATTAAATTATATTCCATCGCTAAACTGTTTGAATCTTCATTTCTATTCAGGATAGTTGAATATAGTTCGCCCCAGCCCCCCTCGTGATTAAATAAATTTGAATTTTCGTATCTATTAATAAAATTTCTTAAATTAATTGATTTATAGCTAAGTATCTCATCTATAGTTTCACTTCCACCTTGACCTACCGATCCTGCTGAACCTTTAACAACTTGATTGCCATCTAAATCTTCTAAGGTTAAATCTCCTGAAGTATCATAATAATAAGCTCTACCAACACCATGATTGAATCTTAATTTATTTCCACTCGTTCCATTTGCAGCTTTAATTTTACCAACTACTATTCCGGCATCTTTTAAGGTTACAGTGTTATTATTTCCTTTAAGTTGGATTGCCTTGTTAGATACTGACTTATTATTTTTAATTGAACCACTATTAGTAAGTGTTGAACTTGCTCCAAGCACTATAGTTGAATCATTTCCTGCATTATAAATTTCACCTCCAGAATTATTAGTAATGTTTGTACCAGTTGTAGTGGTATCAGAGTCTGCAAGTATTATTGCACTACTTGAGTCACCTGTTTCAGTCGAAAAAATCTCACCACTATTTACTATAGTTGTATTGTCTGCGCCTGTGGATGCGCTTCCAAGAATAGTATTGCCATCAGATTTAATTATACCACCACTATTATTTGTAATTGATACTCCATCAGAATTAAACAAACTAATTGCTTTAGAGACATTTGTTGAAATAGTTCCAGAGTTATTTATTTCAAACTCACCTCCCTCTGTTGATATAGTGTTTGCTGCAGTTGATGTAACAGATGAGCCTGAGTGTATTGTAAGTATTGTGCCTGCAGTTTCACTATCAGTATTTTTTATTGCCTTTTGACCAGTTCTTTCAACACTACCATTGTTTGTAATTGTGATATGGACATCATCTGCTGTTACTACTTGTTGATTTTCGTTAAGACTTGAAATTGTTTTATCGGCGCCAACGTTTTCAGCATTTGAGTTAACAATTTGTAAAAATAAAAACAGATTCAATAATAGTATTGAAATAAATAATTCTATCTTTAGAGAATATATCTGACTTAATCTAGTGAGCATAAATAAAAATTATTTAAAATTTAATATATCTCCAAGAATGTAAAATATTATTAAAGACATGAACAAAATAATGAAAATATTTATATATTTCCATACTTTTTTATTATTAAAATACCTGGAAAAATATTGGGATAGATACCCAATGGAGAAAAAAAATAAAAAGGACGCTATAGTTGCCCCTATTCCAAATAAGTATTTCTCTATAATTAAAAAATTTTTAGAAAAATTACCTAAAAAAAATACAGTATCTGAATAAACATGTGGATTTAAAAAAGTAAACCCTAGTGTTTTAAATATTACATTTTTTTTTTCAATAAAGTTAGAATTTTGATCTATCGTTACTTGAGTATCAAAAAATTTTATTTTTGAATAAATAAAGTGAATTAGAAAAATAATTAATAAAATATTAAGTAATAATTCAATTGTTGGGTTAAAATATTGGGTAAAATAATGAAAAAGAAATATTCCTAAAAATATTAAAATAAAATCAGATATAGAACAAATTAAACAAACCAAGAATACATGTTGTTTTTTTAAACCTTGTTCTATGACAAAAATATTTTGAGCACCAATTGCTAATATTAAACTTAATCCTGTTAAAAAACCTAATAAAGCAAATTCCATAAATTATATATTCGAATTTTTTGAACTTACTTTAAATCTTTAGAAAATAAAAATAATTATCAAGTTTCAGGGATAAATAATAAACACAGCCCATTATTACAAAATCTTTTACCAGTTGAGCTTGGACCATCATCAAAAACATGTCCATGATGAACACCACACTTAGCACAATGATATTCGATCCTTTTCATGCCAAATGAATAATCTACTTTTGTTTTAAAGGCCCCTGGTAAAGCTTCACTAAATGATGGCCAGCCAGTGCCACTATCAAATTTAGCCTCTGAGGAAAATAATTTGTTTCCACAATTCGCACAATGATAAAAGCCTTTTCTTTTTTCTTGTAGAAGTTCGCTGGTAAATGGCCTTTCAGTGCCTTCATTAAACATAATTTCTTTTTGTTTACTGGTAAGGTTCTGATTGATTATTTTTTTAGTTTCTGAAAGTACAAACTTATATGGATATAAAATCCATGATAAACAGGATACACCAATAATTTTTAATAGATTTCTTCTATTGATCATTAAAACATGCCCCAAAATAATTTAATAAAAATTATTCAGGATTTGCCGTTAATGTTTTAATTTCTAAAATATTTTCGTTGGGGTCTTTAACAAAGAATGTTTCTTGCTCATACTTCGTGCCTTTAAATCTTAAGTAAGGCTCATCATAGTATTTTGCACCTTTATCTTTTAATCTTTGTTTTAAAGTATCGAAATCTTTTCTAGATAAATGAACACCAAAGTGAGGTACTGAAACATTACCCATGTCGACATCGTGTCTTTCATTATCTAATTTATGTTCACTTGCATGAAGTGTTAATTCATTTCCCCAAAAATCAACATCAGCCCACTCTTGAGCAGAATTATCTAATCTGCAGCCTAATGTTTCGCTGTAAAATTTTTTTGCTGTCTCTAAATCACCGCATGGTATTGCTAAATGAAAGCAGTTAGTGTTTTTGTACATAATTTCTCCTTTAAATACTTAACAAAATAACTATATAAGCATTAATTTTTTAAATCAAGTTGGCAAATAATAATGAATGATTTTTTACAATCTATAATAGACAGAGACCCTGCGGCAAAATCAAAGTTAAGTTTGATTCTTACCTACCCGGGGGTAAAAGCTATTTTTTTTCATAAAATTGCAAACTTTTTTGCAATCGCTAAATTTGATTTATTTGCAAGAATCATTTCTCAATTTTCAAGATTCTTAACTGGTATAGAGATTCATCCAAAAGCAAAAATAGGAAAAAATTTATTCATCGATCATGGTATGGGTGTTGTTATTGGTGAAACCTCCGAGATAGGAGATAACGTCACGATCTATCACAACGTTACCCTTGGTGGGATTGCTCCAAGTATTAATGCAAATGATCAAAGAAACATTAAGAGACACCCAACATTAGAGGACAACGTCGTTGTTGGATCTGGTGCTCAAATTTTAGGACCAGTTGTAATTGGAAAAAATTCTTTAATAGGTGCTAATGCAGTGGTTACAAAAAATGTTCCTGAGAAATCCATCATGGTTGGAATACCAGCCACAAGAGTTGGAGATGCCACAAAAGGATTTCAACCTTATGCGGTTACTGATAAAGATAAAGACAATGACACAAATTAAAAATAACTTTCTTGAATCGATTGGAAATACTCCTTTAATTAAATTAAAAGCAGCTTCTGAAATCACAGGATGTCATATATTTGGTAAAGCGGAATATCTTAATCCTGGTGGATCGGTTAAAGATAGGGCTGCTCTTGCTTTAATTAAAGATGCACAAGAAAAAAAATTAATTTCAGAGGGTGGAATTGTAGTTGAAGGCACTGCTGGTAATACTGGAATTGGTTTATGTCTTTTAGGAAATTCTTTAGGTTATAAAACAATTATTGTAATGAATGATAATCAAACACAAGAAAAAAAAGATACTTTAAAAAACATTGGTGCAGATCTTAGGTTGGTACCACCCAAACCATATAAAGATGATGGCAATTATGTAAAAGTTGCAGGTCGTCTTGCTGAAGAATTAAAAAGTACAAATAACAATGGTGTAGTTTGGGCAAATCAATTTGATAACACTGCTAATGCAAAAGGTCACTATGAAACCACAGGACCAGAAATCTGGGAACAAACTGATGGTAAGGTTGATGGTTTTGTTTGTGCTTCTGGGACAGGTGGAACCATAGGTGGTGTAAGTAAATTTTTAAAAGAAAAAAATAAAGATGTTAAAATTTATTTATCTGATCCGACAGGTTCTGCTCTTTATAATTATATTACAAATGGTGAATTAAAAGCTGAAGGAGGATCAATTACTGAGGGAATTGGTTCAAGTCGAGTAACTAAAAATTTTGCTGAAGCAAAAATTGATGGTGCTTATTCAATTAGTGATGAAGAGTCTTTACCAATACTTTATGATTTAATTCAAAATGAGGGTTTAAGTTTAGGAACCAGTTGTGGTGTAAATATTGCAGGTGCAATAAGGCTTGGAAAAGAACTTGGCCCAGGAAAAACTATTGTAACTATTCTTTGTGATAAGTCCGATAAATACAACTCAAAGATGTTTAACAAATCTTTTTTAAGGGAAAAAAACCTCCCAATACCTAGTTGGTTATAATACCGCATATCAGCCATGTAACAAAACAGTTACATTTTTAGAATAATATTAATTAACATCGAGGGGTCATGAATAAATATATAGCAGTAATACTATCCTTATTAATTTTTACTTCTGCACATGCAGGTATGAGTAAAGATGACAAATCTAAAGCTTGGGATTGTATTGGAATTTATATGGCAAATTACTTTTTACCATCTGGTGAAAAATTTGAATATGGCATGAAAGAAAAATCTATTTCAACAGTAAAAGTTTTAAAAACGTATGCTCTTGAAATTGGTATTCCAGAAAAAGAGTGGGATGAAGGAGTAAATAAAGCAGTTGATAAGCATTATGGTTCTAAATACGATAAAGCTAAAACTGAAAAATGTCATACATTTGTTGAAGCTTTAGTTCCGAATGGAGCTGAAAGAGTTAAAAAAGTAGTTCAGACTTTGTATTAACTTAAAAGGAGAAAAAATGGAAAAAGAAATGTTAGTATTCCTTAAACTTAAGGAGGGTAAATTAGAAACTTTCATGGGATGGATGCAATCAGATGAAGGAATGGGTGTTAGAAAAAGCGTTGCTTATCCAGAAAAAACTGTTGGAGCCATGATTCCAGATAAAAGTGGGATGTTATTTAAAGTGAATGTTCATAATGAAGCTGGAATGAAAGAATTTGTAACTGGGAACAATCCTACCGCGAAGGCTATTTACGCAGAATGTGTAGAGAGCGCTAAATTATATGAACTATCTGAAGTAAATTTATAAGGAGTATAAATGAAAAAAATAATGTTAACGCTTTGTTTGGTCTTATTTGTTAGCTCAGCATATGCAGGTTCATGTCCGATGTTAGCTAAAAATATTGATGAAAAAATTAAAAAAGCTCAAGAACTTAAAGATCAAGGTATGGATGCCCATAATAATGGTGATCATGCTAAGTCTGAAAAACTTTTAAATGAAGCTCTTGCTTTATTTAAAAGCTAAACACAAAGGAGAAAAATGAAAAACTATATGGTAACTCACACTTTCAAATCTAAAGAAATGAAAGATAAATTTAGCGAAACAGTAGCCTCAATGAAAATGGAGGATATTATTAAATCAATGACCAGTGATAAAGCTGCGTGTCAAATGACTTGGAATACGCCAGCTGATACGATGCAAATGTTTTGCTGGTGGAAAGGAAATAGTGAGGAAGATATAATTAACCAACTAGGTCAAATGAATGACTTCTTTGAGCCTCACAAATTTACTGAGTGCACTGACCAGGTAATGGATTATAACGCAAAATAGGGATAAATAATGAAAGCAATTTACACAAGAACCATCGGAGTTTATGACGAAAAACTTGGTGAGGCTATGGAAATTTCTAAAGGTTTAGCTGAAGTAAGAAAAAAACATTATCCTGATCATGAAGTTTATTTTTCTTTTCAAATTGGTGGAAACCCAAGAACAGTTAGAGAAACTCTTATTGGAGAACAATTTACAGACAAAGCATTTGAAAATGATCAAAACATGTCTGCTGATCCTAAATTTATTGAACTTCAAAAAAAAATGAAGGGTGTTTTTAAAGAAGGTACAATACAAGATGAAATGAGAATGGTATTCAACGATTAAGGAGGAGTTTAGGATGTCGATGTTAGAGAAATATACCAATGCAATTGATAAAAAAGATGAGTCAACTATGAATGAGCTTTTGCATGATGACTTTAAATTCACAATGCACAAATCAGGAAACACCATAGGTAAAGCTGATGTTATAAAGTGGGCAATGAGCGGTGATATAAACCAAGATAAAGCCAGAGTAGTCTATGAAAATGATGAAATTGGAGTTCACCATTCAATAGTTACATTTAATGACGGAAATGTTGAGGCGGTAATGGCAGTTTATAAATACAAAGATGGAAAAATTATAAGTTTAGAGACTGGCGCCACTCCAATGCCAAAATAGGTGAGTCAATTACTCTTTATTTGTATAGCTATAACTGCACTTGATATTTTTTTAATCATCTATGCGTTGACTATCCCACTTTATCCAAAAAAATGGCGAAAAGAGGTAAATAAAAAATACAAAAATGAGACAGCTACTGGAGTAACAATAATTTTTGTAACGATGGCAGCTTGTTTTTTATGGGTAATTTATTTTTATTTCTTAATTTTTGATTTATAATTTTCTATGTTTCCAAAAAAATATTCAAAATTAATATTCATATTTTTTATGGGTCTTGGCATGAGCTTGATCATGACACTTATAATTACATATATCAATACTGGTTATGATGAACTTTATTATAAGAGATTTTTTAAAGCTTGGTCAGTAAGCTTACCTGTCGCATTAGTTGCCACAACAATTGTAGCTCCTATAGTTGAAAAATTTGTAGATAAAATTACCAAATAATAATACTCTTTATATTGTGAGTAATATAATTGCCTACATAGTTCTTATAATTGCAGTAATTTTGGGGACTGCAGCAAATGGTTTTGCCAAAGGAGCTAATGGTTTTACATTATTATTACCAAGCTTATTAACAGCAATAACAATAGTTGCTTGTATGTTTACATTATCAATTGTTATGAAAACTATTCCTGTGGGTATCACTTACGCCTCATTTGCAGGTCTATGTATTATCGCCACAACTATTGTTGGGGTATATAAATTTAATCAAATGCCAGACATTTACACTATTGTAGGTTTAACTTTAATCATTTCAGGAGTGTTAATAGTTAATCTTATTGGTAAAACTAATTAGTTATTGGTCTGAGCATTTTTAATATTTTATTGTGAATATTATTATTAACTGAAGCAACAATATTTCCACCTTTAACTGCATCAGTATTTTTCCATGTACTAACAACTCCACCAGCTGCTTTTATAATTGGTATTAAAGGGTGAATATCCCAAATTTTATTTCCACATTGAATAACTACATCAACTTTACCTTCTGCAAAATGTGAGTAGCTAAGAGCATCTGCACAAGGAAATTGCATTAGTTTTAAAATTTTGGGAATCTTTTTTTGTTTGTTTAAAGATAGCATGCCATGAAAAGCTGCGGACATTTTTATATTTTTGAATAAGATTTTTTTATTAACTTTTATTTTTCTTTTTTTTCTTTGATCCACAACATATGCAACTTTATCTGACGCGTTATAATAATATTTTTTAAGAACAGGATAATTTGCCAGTCCAATTACAGGGTTCCCTTTATAATTCAAAGAAATTAAGTTACTCCAAGTAGGATTACCAATTACATAAGATCTGGTTCCATCGATTGGATCAATAACCCAAGTAAAATCACTTTTAGTTTTCTTTTTGCCAAACTCCTCACCTATGACTTGGTGATTAGGAAACTTTTTTGCTATCTCTTTTCTAATAAATTTTTCAAAAGCTTTATCTGAGGTTGTAACAGGATCGAATCCCTTGCCTCTTAATTTGTTAGAGACTTTAAAAGTTCTATTGAGCTTAGAGTAATAAAACTTAGTAAGTTTTTTAGCTAAGCTATCAACAAACTTAGAATACCTTTTAAAATCTGATGAATTTAATTTTGACACAGGGGACTATTACTATTTAATTTATATTGATTAAAGTAAAATTTTAAATAATTCTCTTAATATTGTATGAAAATAGAATTAACCGATAACAAAGTGTTTTTTGAAAAACAGGGTGTAAAAAAAGAAATCCACCCTTTCTGGCTAAGAGAACGAGTGAATAGCGAGAACTTTTTAGACCAAAAAACTCAACAAAGATTATTTGATCCAACAATGCTTAAAAATAGCTCAGAAATTTCAAAAGTGAATATTTCAGATAAATTTCTTGAGGTAAGTTTTAAAGATGGTGCATACGCAAAACTAGTTATCGAAAATATACTTAAAGAATTTGAAAAAGATAATGAATTATACTTTATCAATAAAATTTCATGGAAATCAGACTTTCAAAATAACAATATTTATAAATTTAATAAAAACTTTTTTGAGGAAAAAATGATGTATGAGTCTTTACTAGACTTTTACAAATATGGATTTGTTATATTTGAAAATGTTCCTACCCAAGATAACTTTATTGTCAATTTCGCTAATTCAATTGGAAGTATTAGACGAACTAATTTCGGTGAGTTTTTTAATGTCAAATCAAAACCAAATCCAAATGATCTTGCCTATACTTCATTGCCTTTAGCACCACATACTGACAATCCTTATAGAAAACCAGTACCTTGTATACAATTGCTGCATTGCATCGAAAATGAAGTTGGTGGTGGCTTATCAACATTAGTTGATGGTCTTGCTGTAACGGAAGAATTAAAAAAAGAACATCCTAGTTTTTTCCAAATTTTGACTGAAATAAAAGTCAGATTTCAATTTGTCGATGATAATGTTGTTTTAGAGGACTGGGCAAAAATGATCCAACTTGATGAAAATGGAAGACTTAAACAAGTCAGATTTAGTCCTCGATTAGATTTTGTGCCCTTAATGGATAAGGAAAAATTAGAGTTATATTACGCAGCTAGAAACAAAATATCAGAAATGTACAACTCAGAAAAATTCAGAATTGAATTTAAATTAAAACCTGGTGATCTATTAATGATGGACAACTATAGACTTCTTCATGGCAGAACCGAATATAATGCTAATGAAGGTAATCGATTTTTACAAGGTTGCTATATAGATTATGATAGCACTGAGGGAAAACTCAAACACTTGAAAAGAAAATTCAATATATAAATTATTTGTTAAAGCAATTGTTTACTAATATTGCCATTAATATCCAAATTACAAATGTTTCCCCATGACTAAATGTGTAATCAGCTCCAGCAAAACCTGCCGCAATATTAATAGCGTAAATAATTATCGTAGAGACAATTAAGCTTACAAGTAAGTTAATTAATCCTTTTACATATTTCATAATGAAACAATATAGATATTAAAACTCAATGCAATTTTTAATTTTCTATTTTTAAGTGAAGTTTTTTTAAGATGTGGGAAGACTAATAAATAGTTAGGTTGTATTCAAGAAATATATTTAATTAATTTGCAAATAAATATCTTGAATACAACCTAGCTGAAATTTAACTTCTAATTAAGGAGGTAGTTTTAATGAATCAAATGCCACCTGACACTTAGCTGGGTAGCTTTATATTTCATAAAAACGAAAACAAAAAACTTAAAGTCCATTCGGACTTAAATGCCATCAAGGCGACTTAAGGGAGCTCTTTTGGCTGGAGAGCAAAGGGGCGACCCCTTAAGTAAATTGAATTTACTTTTTTAAAATTCGGCAAATTAATTTATCTCTAAAATTTAGTCTTTTGTTATATTTTCTGCTGATTTCGTTTATTCCTTTTAAAATATCTGTACTACTTAAATTCAATAATGTTGAAATGTATCGATTTTTAATCATTTCCACATATTTCTCTCTCGATATCTTTACTCTGAAAGAAAACGTCTTCGAAACACTCCCAGGATATAAACCATTTATATATCTCAGTATCTTTTGATCTCTTTTAAGCGATTTACTTAATTTTTTTTTCATTTTTGAAAAAGTTGGAATTTCATTTTTAGATGTGGCCAAGGTAAATATTGCTATCCGACCACCAAAATTAAGGCTATTTATACATAGCAAAAGTAGTTTTTTTATATCTTTAAGTGGTAAAAAATGAATTGTTTGTTTTAGTAAAATTAAATCAAATTTTTTTCTATTCTTTTTTAAGTAACTTATTGCATCTGTTTTATTAAAAATAATTCTTTTATCTCGATCTTTATGTTGCTCAATATCAACACCTATTGGCTTATAAGCCAATCTAAGCTTAGATGTTAGATTTCCTAATATCTTACCTCTGCCACATCCAATATCTAAAATTTCAGAATTCTTATTGAGTTTAGTTTCTTTAATTAAGAATTTGTTAAATGATTTAATATAACTAGTTGATGAAAGCCAAGTTTTATTGTCCCAATTCTTTAATGACACGCAATATTAAATTTTTTTAATCGCCAATAATTATAGGGCCAAGGAGTTAAAAAACCAGCTAAGAGCATAATTGGCACAACCCACCATGTTAATATTGCACCACCAGTTAAAAAATAATCAGTTAAGTTCATAGCAACTTCCATACTTATCATTGATATAAAACTCATTCCAATTGCAGTTTTAAAAGCTTTAGAAAAATCAAAACTTTGTCTCATTAATATAATTGTTTCCAAAATGATACTTGTAATCAAACCATTAATGATTGCTAAAATCATAATTCCTAAAACAGGAAATGGAATTTTTGTTAGCTGAAAAAATAAAATTGTACCTAAGTCACCGATTGCACAACCCAATAAACACCAAGCGGTATTTTTAGCACTTCTTTTCCAAGTATGTTTGCATGACCAATGAAAATTAGCCTTCGCAGTTGTGTCCATTAAGTTAATTTATATCAACTTTAGCAATCATTCCAACTTGATAATGGCCAGGAACATTGCAAGCTACTTCAATGTTAACTGCATTATCAAATTTCCAAATGATTTCACCCTTTTGTTTTGGTTCAAGTAAAACACTATTGCTATGTGAATGGGCCATAGCTTTATCCATTTTTGCCATTTTTTTCATTTTTTCTTTATCAATGGAATCAGCTAAAAGAATTTCATTTTCAACCATTTTCATCATTTCTGGTTGATGTTTCATGTGCATCATTTTATTTGCAATATTAAATTCATGAACAAGCATACCTGCATTTTCAACTTCAAATTTTATTGTTTCGCCTGATTTAATTTGAAATGAACTTGGTTCATAATAGTTGTCATACATTACAACTTTAATTGTTCTTGAAATTTCGCTCTCTTTACCTTTTGTGCCAATTTTCATGTTTTTATCTGCGTAGGCAAATGTATTGAAAAATAAAGTTATTAATAAAATTTTAATTAATTTCATATTTAAAAAATAATATTTTAAAATGTTTTAACAATGGGTCAATTTGTACTATTATGTTATTGTACTAAAATGATTTTCAAACAATTATTCGATACAAAATCTTCGACATATACTTATTTAATTTCATCTGGAGAAGGTAGAGAAGCATTGCTTATAGATCCCGTAATAGAAAATGTTAGTGAATATATAAATTTGCTTAAAAAATTAGATTTAAAATTAGTAAAAGTAATTGATACTCATATTCACGCTGATCATGTAACAGGAGCATCTAAGCTAAAAGATATTACTAAATGCTCTACTATTATGGGTGCACACACTCCTGCAGATGCCGTTGAAATTAAAGTAAAAGATGATGAATATATTAATCTAGATAATCTGAAAATTAGAGCGATGTATACTCCTGGACATACTTCAGATAGTTATAGCTTTTTAATGGATAATTATCTTTTTTCAGGTGACACTCTTCTAATTAACGGGACTGGTCGAACGGACTTTCAAAATGGTAGTTCAAAAGATGCTTATAATTCAATTTTTAACAAACTTTTAAAATTACCTGAGGAAACTCTTTTGTACCCTGCTCATGATTATAAAGGTGAAAAAGTAAGCACGATTGGAAAAGAAAAAAAACAAAATCCAAGATTACAAGTAAGCAGTGTTGATGAATATATTGAAATCATGAACAATCTTAATTTAAAAAAACCTGCTCAAATTGATTACAATGTTTCTAAAAATATTAATTTAGGTGTTTAAATTAAATAGAAGATCTTAAAGCTTTGTAGATTAGTTCTTTAGAAGTCTCTCCAAGACTTCGATAAACTTCTTTATTGTCTTTAAAAATTAAAAGTGTGGTTTGATATTGCACATTAAAGAAATTAGCAATTTCCTTGTTAGTGACATCAAATGAAAAATATTCAATATTTTTAAAATCGTTTTTTGCTTTTTGCAAAACTTTCATTTGACTAGCGCATGACATACAATACTTAATCCAGGAACTCACCACTACAACCTTACCTTCAGATTGTGCTTTATCAAATAATTCTTTTTTAAAAGTTGTTTCTTTTTCCATAGCATTGACATTGAATGCAAATAAAAGAAAACAAATAGTTAAAATTTTTTTCATAAATGCTTATACAACAAATATTAAAAACCAATAAGAAGCTAATCCTGAAAATATTGTCGCAATTATACTTCTAGAGAAAATACCAATAACCATAGCAATTATTGCAGCTAATATCTTTGGATTATCATCTATTTCGAATAAGCCTTTGTCATTAATAAAAATTGCCGGAAAAATTATTGCAGGAAATATTGCTGATGGCACAAATGATAGTATCTCTCTAATTCTATCATTGAACATTTCCTTTTTAATTAAAGCTATCATGGAAAATCTTGTTAGATACGTAATCAATCCACAATATAAAATTAATGCCCAGTTGCTCATACTTTTCTATTTTTCGATGTTAAAATCATTGCAGTGAATAACCCTGCTAAAGCAGCAACTATGACGTATGCTTTAAAAGGGATATAATTATATCCAAATGTAGCAACCAACCCTGAAATAATTATTACAATCACATTTATAAATTTTCTAAAGTCATTAACTAATAAGGCTAAAAAAGTTAAAGGAACCGCAAAACTTAGACCAAGTTTTTCTGGGATTGCTGCTCCAAGTATAATTCCTAAGAATGTTGTTGATTGCCATATCACCCAACAAGTAGCTCCCCCACCTACTAAATGAAAATATCTATTATTATTTTTATTCTTTTTTAAATATTCATTTGAAATTGCAAATGCTTGATCGATTAAAAAGTATGAAATAATAATTTTCCAAATTAATTTTAAATCCGATAGATGTTCAGATACGACTGCACCATAAAGTAAATGTCTTGAATTAACAGCCCCAACAGAACTTATTATTACTAAAGATGAAGCTCCTCCTGAAAATAATTGCAATAATACTATTTGCGAAGCGCCACCAAAAATTATTAAAGACATTGCCATTGTTTCAATTGGAGTAAATCCAATATCAATAGCCAATACGCCAAATATCAAACCAAATGGGACCACTGGTATCATAAGTGGGCTTACGTCAATAATTCCCTTTAAAAAAACTTTAAAGCTACTTTTCATTTTCTAAAAGGTTTTTTATTAGAAGCAAACTATATGATCAATATGAATTGGTCTTTTGATACCAAATTTTTCATCAACTTCATGTTGATGTATATGGTGTGAGTGAACAAATACTGGAATTAAAGTGTTGCTTGAAGTTTTTAGCGTATAAATAAAATTAGTGCCTCTAAATTTTCGATCAACTACCTCAAGCTTTAAATTACTTGAATCATCATGTTCTAAGTCCTCTGGCTGGAGTAATAATTTTACATCAGACCCCTCTGGGTATTCTTTTATAAAGTTACCCTCAATAGTGCCTAAATCCAAATTTTCTAAAGTATTTTTTCCAGTTACTTTTGCTGGAATTAAAATTCCTCTATTTAAAAAATTAACTACCTCAACAGAATTTGGGAAATGATAAACTTTATAAGGATCATCAAATTGTTTCAATTCTTGATTTAAAATTATTCCGCATTTAGACCCTAGATAAAATGCCTCATAAGAGTCATGAGTAACTATAATTGTTGTGATTTTTAATTTGTTTAGAATTTTTTTTAATCTTACTTGAATTTCTTCTTTAAAACTTTGGTCTACATTTGATAGTGGTTCATCAAGCAGCAATAAGTCTGGCTGCATTATCAATGATCTTGCTAATGAGGCTCTTTGAGCTTCACCAGCGCTAATTTCATGCGGATATTTATTTAATATTTTAGAAATATCTAATAATTCTACTATTTCATCTAAACTAATTTTTTTATCTTTTTTTTCTTTATTTCTTTCAGATCCAAGTAAAATATTTTTTTCAACAATATAATGTGGAAATAAGCTATTGTCTTGAAAAGCAAGCGATATGTTTCTATCTTCTGGTTCTAAATTTATTTCTTCAGAAGATAATGTTTTTCCATTTAAAATAATCGAACCTTTTTTGATTTTTTCAAGGCCTGCAATTGTTCTTAATATTGTAGTTTTACCAATACCTGAAGGACCTAAAAGACATATTACATCGCCCTGGTTTTCAATCGAGAAAGTAACATTCCTAACTTTAGTTTTGTTATTTATATTAAAGTCAACATTTTTAACTTCAAAAAAATTCTTATTCATTGTTGTCTCTCAAAATATATTTAGATGTAACAATTATGAAAAAAGTTGCAATCAAAATTAAAAATAGAGAAGGAACTGCAGCAGCCTCAAGCAAATCCTCTGATGCAGAAATATAGGCTGTAGTTGCAAAAGTTTCAAAATTAAAAGGTCTTAAAATAAGAGTTATTGGTAGTTCTCTTATTATTTCTAAAGATACTAATATTCCAACAAATAACAAAGAATTTCTTAGAAAAGGAATATGGATATTCATAAAAGTTTTTCTTTTTGAATAACCAAGTAGATACGAACTTTCGTCAACTGAAATATTAATTTTTTCATAACCTGATTTAATTCCATTATATGCAAGTGAATAAAATCGAACAAAATATACAAGTACCAATCCAAGAATTGATCCTATAAAAACTTTTTTGATAGAAACAAAACCTAAATTTTTAACTAAGTTATTATCAAACCATGCAACAAAAGTTATGAACGCAACAGCTAAAATTACTCCTGGTATAGCATAACCTGAAATAGATAATGTGGATAAAATATTTAACGTTTTATTTTTATTCACTCTATTTCCATAATTCGAAATTAAACCAAAAATTATCAACATTAGACTCGATAAAGTTACCAAATAAAGAGTATTGATTAATAAATCTAAAGCATTCAAATCAAACAAATTTTCAGGAAATTTAATTGTCCAATACATCATTTGACTAAGAGGAAATAAAAAACTTAAAAAGAAAATTAGGAAACAAAATGAAAATGCTAAAAAACCCTTTTTACCTAAAAGTTGTATTTTTTCTTTTTGTTTAAATCCTGCCTTGGTATTGAAATGATATTTGGCGTTTTTTCTGGATAAATTTTCTAAAATAAATAGTGCAAAAATAAATAATAATAAAAAAAATGATAATCGATTTGCAAATGCTAAATCATCAAAGGCAATCCATGAATTATAAATGCCCGTTGTTAATGTATTAATTGAAAAGAAATCTACAGCACCAAATTCAGCGAGTGTTTCCATTGCAACTAGCGATAAGCCAGCAACTATTGCAGGCCTTGCTGCTGGAAGAATGATTGAATAAAGTGCTTTAAACTTTGTAAACCCTAGGTTTTTTCCCAAATCAATTATATTTTGTGATTGATATAAAAAAGATGCCCTTGCTAGAATATATACGTAGGCATAAAGCGAAAAAGAAATTGATAAGACCGCTCCTAATAAGCCATCAAACTTTGGAATACTTTGATTATAATTGCCTTCACCAAATAAATTTTTTAAAATTGTGTAAGCTGTGCCATAATTTTCAAAAAAAGCTGTCAAAGAATATGCGTAAATATAAGGCGGTACAGCAAAAGATAATATTAGTGCCCATTTAAAAAAATTACTGAATGGGAAATTGAAAAATGAAACAAGGTAAGCAGATCCCGTCCCTATTAAAAAAGTTAGAATTAAAACACTTACCAATAAAATTAATGAGTTGGAAATATACTCCATTAAAAAAGTATCCTTTAATACTTGATAGTAATTGGATGTGCTTTCAAAAAAACTAGAAAAGACGGTTAAAATTGGAATAATTACAAATAATGAAATTATAAAAGAAGATATATACCAAAAATTTATTCTCATAATTTATAATCCGCCTTATAAACATGAAAAAGTATTATGCTCACGGCCTTAGTAAGGAGACAACTTGACTAAGGCGCATGAACACCCAGAAAAATCAAAAATCAAATACTTTTAGGATATGCGGAACCTCCTCAGTTTTAATTTCTGAAAGCTTTCTGTTATTTACTCTTTTGTTGATTTTTTCACACTCCAAACTGCATGGGGAACATGCTTTGGAAGACTTATTTAAATCAACTTCAGAAATAAATTTCTTTTTTTCTTCCATTGGTTATTTCCAACCAGCGGCTGTCATTACTTCTACTGCAGCAGCTTGATTTTTTCCATAAGAAGCTAATTTAGTTTTCATATCTTGTTTGAAATCTAATCCTAAATTATTGACTACTAATGGACTTGGTGAAACACCATCAATCATTGGAAACTCAAAAGTATTATTTGTAAAATGCTCTTGAGACTCTGGAGTTAATAAAAACTCTACAAGTTTAACAGCATTAGCTTTATTAGGTGCACCTTTTACTAAAGCAGCACAACTAACATTCATGTGCGTTCCTCTATCATTCTGATTAGGAAAGAAAGCTTTAACTTTTTTTGCAGCTTCCTGTTGCTCTGCACCTTTTTTACCAGATAACATTAAAGCTAAGTAGTAAGTATTAGCTACCGCAATGTCAGCTTCACCTGCTGCAACTGCCATAATTTGTGCTCTATCATTACCTGTTGGTGTTCTTGCCATATTTGCAACAACTCCTTCAGCCCATGCTGCTGTTGCAGCTTTTCCATTATTTTTAATTAAAGACGCTACAAGAGATTTATTATAAATGTTACTAGATTTTCTTATTACTAATCTACCTTTCCACTTTGGATCAGCTAAACCTTCATAAGTCATTCCAGATAATTCAGCACCAGTTACTCTCTCTGGTGAGTAATAAATTATTCTTGCTCTTTTTGCGATTCCAACCCACTTGTTTGTTCTAAAGCTTTTTGGAACAGCATCTTTAATTGCTGCAGATGTTAAACCACCTTGCAGTGCACCTTTTGCATCCATTGCACCACATCTACCTGCATCTGCAGTGATGTATAAGTCAGCAGATGAGTCTGCACCTTCGCTAATGATTCTTTTTTCTAAAGCACCTGATTTTCCGTTTATCAAATTAACTTTAATCCCAGTCATATTTGTAAACTTAGAATAAAGCTCAGAGTCCGCTTTATAATGTCTTGCATTGAAAACATTAACCTCGTCTGCAATTGCAAATGATGATGCAATTACTGAAAAGATTAACGTTATAATTGATATCTTCCTCATTTATTCTCCGTTATTCTTAGTTATTCCGCATGATTTAATGAGAATGAGAATTATTCTCATTGAGAATGATTATCAATCGCAATAGTGTCGCAGTCGATTTATTGGGATTTCCAGTCGCCTATTTTGCTAAATAAGAAATTTCTAAAAGCTGTCACTCTAGCAGTGTTTTTTAGAGATTGTGGATACACAAAGTGTGCTTCCGTAATTGGTCCCTCTGATTTTGGAAGAACTTTAATTATATTTCTTGAATTACTGACAAGATATTCTGGTAATGCTGCTAAACCAACACCAGCTTCTACTGCTAAAAGCAGTCCCATTACGCTATTTACCTTCATAATCGGCTTTCGCTTTTTACCATCATGCATTCCTAATTTTAGCGCCCAATCTGGATTATAAACTGGTGATGGTGCCCCTTTGCCAAAAGATATAAATTTATGTTTATTTAAATCACCGAGTGTCTTAGGCATACCATGTTTCTCCAAGTACTTATTTGAACCATATATAAAGTACTTAAGATCAATCAACTTTTTTTGGATATAATTTAGTTGTTTTGGTCTTCTCATAAAAATACCGATATCAGCTTGTCTGGTACTCAAATCTAACTCTTTGTCCTCAAAAATAAGCTCTATTTCTACCTCAGGGTTTAGACGCATAAATTCTTCAATTCTTGGAGTTAACCAATGTGTACCGAAACTTCTAACTGTTGTGATTGTTAATTTGCCAGTAGGTTTATTTTTCTGATCTCCTAGAGATGTTTCCACTTCTTTTAATTTGCTAATTACTTCATGAGCAGTTTTAAAAACGTACTCTCCATTTTCTGTAAGTGTTAGACCTCTTGCATGTCTTTCAAATAACTGGACTTTTAGATCTTGTTCTAAGGATTGAATTTGTCTACTAATTGCAGATTGACTGAGGTTTAAATTAACAGTGGCATTGGTAAAACTTCCTGCCTCCGCAACTGCATGAAATATTTTAAGTTTATCCCAATCCATTATTTATTTAAATCAACTAAAACCCTTCCAGTAATTTCACCCTTTAATATTTTAGGATAAGTTTCAATTAACTCCTCCAAACTTACTGTTTGAACAGATTTTTCTAACAAATTAAAATCAATTAGTTTTGTGGCTTCACCCCAAATAAATCCTCTTCTTCTAATACTACAATTTGCAGAGTCTATTCCCCAAAGTTTTATTCCTCGTAACATGAATGGAATAACATTAGTGTTAAGCTCATTTGTGCTAGCATTTCCACAAACTGTAATAATTCCATTTGAGTTAGTTTGAACTATTGCATTTGCTAAAATTTTTCCACCGACTGTATCAACTACTCCATCCCATAAACCTTTATCTATAAGCTTAGGGTCTTTATCAAATTCACTACGATTTATAACATTTTTAGCACCTAACGATTTAAGATAATCTGCTTTTGAGTCTTTGCCTGATACAGCTGTTACATTGTATCCCATTTTATTTAGTATCATTACCGCAATACTTCCTACTCCTCCTGATGCTCCAGTAACTAAAACATCATTTACTTTTGCACCAAGTAATATTTCTTCTCTTGCTTTAATTGCAAATGCAGCCATTAAAGAAGTAAAGCCTGCAGTTCCTAAAATCATTGCTTGTTTACTAGTTAAGTCATCTGGTTTCTTAACTAAAAAATCACCATTGACTTTTGCCATTTGCGAGTAACCACCATAAAAGATTTCTCCAACTCTAAACCCAGTTAAAATTACTTGATCACCTGACTTAAACTTTGAATTTTCACTATCAACAACAGTTCCTGAAAAATCAATTCCAGGGATGTGAGGAAATTCTTTTACTAATCTTCCACCATTTTTTAAAATCATTCCATCTTTAAAATTTAGATCTGAATAATCTACTTTGATGGTGACATCACCATGTTTTAAAAAACTTTTGTCAACTGATTTTACTTCTCTTGTAAAGTTGTCACCTTCTTGATTTAAAACTAATGCTTTAAATTGATCTGACACTTTTAATCTTTTGAATTGCTAATTAACCTTAAATATCTATTTTGATAACTTAGGTCTTCTTTGAATTGACCTAAATAATAATTTGTAACTGTTGTTGCTTGTTCTTTTTTAATTCCTCTCATCGTCATGCACTGATGAGTTGAGTCTATTGTCACTGCTACTCCTTTGGCATCCAGTGCCCCCATTAGTGTATTCGCAATTTGCATAGTTAATCTTTCCTGAGTTTGCAATCTTTTTGAGAAAACCTCAACAACTCTTGCCAATTTACTTAACCCAACAACTCTTTCATTGGGAATGTAAGCCACATGAGCTTTACCTATAATAGGTGCCATGTGATGCTCACAATGACTTTGAACAGAAATATTCTTTTGAATAACCATGTCATCATACCCATCGACATCACCAAATGTTTTATCTAAAACCTGGATAGGATCTTCTTTATAGCCTTTGAAATACTCTTTGAATGCTTTAACCACTCTTTTTGGTGTTTCCAATAATCCTTCTCGACTTGGATCCTCACCCATCCAAGCTAAAATAGTTTTAAAAGCTTCTTCAGCTTCCTTATCAGAAATCTTTTTAGAATTTTGATTATTATCTATATCTTTAACTAATTTCATGGTGGGTTTTATACCTATAAATGCGTATTTTTAAAATATTTAATATATCGAGATATGTGCTACATAATCACCGAATATGTTCAAAAAAAGAGAAAATGTGCTGGAAATTGAAGAAGGGAATCTACTTTCTCCTAAATTTGATAATGATGGATTAATTCCTGTTATTACAATGTGTTCTCAAACAAAAGAAATTTTAATGCATGGTTATATGAATGTTGAAGCGTTAAAAAAAACTATCGAAACAAAAGAGGCTCATTATTACAGCAGATCAAGAAAAGCTATTTGGCATAAAGGTAAAACAAGTGGTTTTGTTCAAAAAGTAACTGAAATCAAAATTGACGATGATCAAGATTCTGTTTGGTTAACTGTTGATATTGGTGATGGCGCTAGCTGTCATGTTGGTTATCGATCTTGTTTTTATAGATCTATTCCACTTGGACCAATTGAAAATGGAAGAGAAGTACAGATGAAATTTACAGAAAAAGAAAAAAAATTTGACCCTGAAAAAGTTTATAAGGGCCAACCTAATCCAACTAAAATTTAATATCACCATGAGAGTATTTAATCCTTTTGGTCCTAAGATTGCTATAACTAAAATTCCAAAAAAAATAATAAATAAAATAAATAAAGAAGTGGATTTAATTGTAAATAATAAATCTAGATCAAAAAAAAGTGATTATTCTAAAGAACTTGTTGGTCAAGTAAAACAAGAGATAAGATTATCAAATAAATTTGTAAATAAACATATTCTGAAATTCATTAAATCAAATGTGAAAAAATATATCAAGCAATGTACCAACAAGAATGTAAAAAAGATGAATTTAAAAAGTTTTTGGGTAGTAAGGCAATATAAGAATGAATATAACCCTGTTCATTTTCATAATGGCAATATCTCAGGAGTTGGCTATTTAAAGATACCAAAAAATATTACTAAAGGGACAAAAAGACTTAAAACAAACGGGACTATAGATTTTATACATGGTTCAAAATCTTTTTTAAGTAATAGTTTACATAATCACAATCCTAAAGTTGGTGATATGATTATATTTCCAAATTATTTAATGCATACTGCTTATCCTTTTAAAAGAGAGGGTGAAAGAAGATCTTTTTCATTTAATTTAGATATTGATAAAAAAACATTTAATGTTTTCTATGGATAAAATTCAAAAAAATGTTCTTGGTGAAAAGTTAGAGGAATGTTCTCTAGATCCTTTAACAGGTTGGTATCGAGACGGCTGTTGTAATACTGATGAAAATGATCATGGTTTACACACAGTTTGTGCAAAAGTTACAACGGAATTTTTAGAGTGGTGTAAAGAAGCTGGGAATGATTTAATCACCCCACATCCCGAATTTGGATTTCCCGGCTTAAAAGATGGTGATGGATGGTGTGTTTGTGCTACTTGGTATGCTCGTGCAATAGAAGCTGGTAAAGGTTGTCCAATATTTTTAAAGAGCACTCATGAAAACACACTTAAAATTTTACCAATCGAAACTTTAAAAAAATTTGCAATAGATCTATCTTAATTACATATTACCATACTTAGGTCCACCACCACCTTCTGGGGTAACCCAAGTAATATTTTGTGATGGCTCTTTAATATCGCAAGTTTTGCAATGAATACAATTTTGAGAATTAATTACAAACTTTTGGACATTATTTTCATTTTGAACCTCATAAACTCCAACTGGACAATATCTTTGGGCAGGTTCATCAAATTTTTCTAACGTATAACTAATTGGCAAATTTGGATCTTTCAATTTCAAATGCACCGGTTGATTATCAGCGTGATTTGTACCGGTTAAATATACCGAGCTTGTTTTATCAAAAGTGATGATATTATCAGGTTTTGGGTATTCAATTTTAGGCATTTCATTTGCTGGCTTAAGTGTTTCGTGGTCAGCATGTTTATGTTTTAAAGTAAAAGGCATTCTACCTCTAAATAAAATTTGATCTATTCCTGTAAAAATAATACCCAAAATGAGACCCCAGCTAAAACTTGGTTTGACATTTCTAGCCTTATAAAGCTCATCATAAACCCAGCTATTTTTGAACTTATCCTCAAAGATCGACAAATCTTTTTTCAATTTAAAATGTTCATCAATAGTTTCAGCAGCTATCATTCCACTTTTCATGGCTGTATGCGAACCTTTTATCTTAGGCATATTAAGCGTACCCGCATCACATCCAACTAGTAATGCTCCAGGCATAAACATTTTCGGTAAACTTTGAAAACCACCTTCAATTAAAGCTCTTGCCCCATAAGAAATTCTTTTTCCACCTTCAATAATTTTTCTGATTGCTGGATGAGTTTTAAATCTTTGAAATTCATCAAAAGGAGATAAGTGAGGATTTTTATAATCTAATCCAATAACATAACCTAAAAAAACTTGTTTATTTTCAGCATGGTAAATAAAACTTCCACCATAAGTATTTTTATCTAATGGCCAACCAGCCGTATGCATGACCATTCCCTCTTCATAATTTTTTTCATCTATTTCCCAAATTTCTTTAAAACCAATTCCATATTGTTGAGGATCTTTTCCTTTATCTAATTCAAACTTATTAATTAATTGTTTACCCAAATGACCTCTACAACCTTCTGCAAAAACAGTTACTTTACCAATAAGATCAATACCAGGCTCATAACTATCTTTTTTATTTCCCTCTTTATCTAAACCCATATCTTGAGTTGCAACTCCTTTAACAGAGCCGTCATCGTTATATAATATTTCACTTGCCGGAAATCCTGGAAAAATTTCAACACCTAGTGCTTCAGCTTGTTCTGCAAGCCAGCGGCATAAGTTCGCAAGGCTTATAATATAATTTTTATGATTTTTTTGAACTGCTGGAAGCAACCAAGTTGGCCAGCTTAATGATTTATTCTTTCCTAAAAATAAAAATTTTTCTTTAGTGACTTTAGTTTTAATAGGTGCATCTAGTTCTTTCCAACCAGGAATTAGTTCATCTAAAGCTCTTGTTTCAAAAACATTTCCACTTAATATATGTGCACCTATTTCAGATGCTTTCTCTAACAAACAAATATTTAATTCTGAATTTAGTTGTTTTAATTTAATAGCTGTAGCGAGTCCTGATGGACCCCCACCTACAATAACTACATCATATTCCATTGTCTCTCTGGACATACTCAATTTTTTACAGATTATATTATTTTTGTATAGTGTTTAATTTGTTCAATTCCTCTAAGAGCTGAGGAACTGCTTCAAAAAGATCAGCTTCAAGTCCATAATCTGCGACACTAAAAATTGGCGCTTCACCATCTTTATTGATCGCCACGATCACTTTACTTTCCTTCATGCCAGCTAAATGTTGTATAGCACCTGAGATACCAACAGCGATATACAAATCAGGAACAACAACTTTTCCAGTTTGACCAACCTGATGATCATTACTTATATATCCTGCATCAACTGCGGCTCTTGAGGCTCCGATAGCTGCATTTAATTTATCAGCTAAAGAAGTAATTAATTTAAAGTTATCACCACTCTGCATTCCTCTTCCACCAGAAACAACAACTCTTGCTGTACCAAGTTCAGGTCTGTCTGATTTGACTTCTTCTCTTTTGATAAATTTTGTTTTTGCAAATTCTTCACCAGGATCTGCTTTTTCTATAGGAGCTGATCCACCTGAGCTTTCACATGAATCAAAAGATGTAGGTCTAATGGTTACACATTTTTTTGCATCTTTACTTTTAACAGTAGCAAAAGCGTTTCCTGCATAAATTGGTCTTAAAAAGGTATCAGGCGCAATAACTTTGATGATATCACTTATTTGAGATGTATCTAAAGCAGCAGCAATTCTTGGCATTAAATTTTTGCCAAAGGTATTAGCTGAACTGACAATATGTGAATAATTTTCAGCTAATTTTACAATTATGGGCGCAAAATTTTCAGCAACAAAGTTTTCATAGTGAGCAGCTTCAACTTGAATAACCTTTTTGATTAATGGTAATTCTGAAAGTGCTTTTGCAGCTTCATCACAATTATGTCCAATAATAACTGCATGTACGTCACTATCAATTTGAGAAGCTGCTGTACTTGCATTAAGTGTAAATGGCTTTAATTCTTTGTTGTTATGTTCTGCAATTAATAAAACCGACATTATATTACCTTAGCTTCATTTTTTAATTTTTGAACCAACTCAGCAACACTTGAGACTTTTATTCCAGCTTTTCTCTTAGGTGGCTCTTCAACTTTAATTTGCTCGATTCTAGGAGTTATATCTACCCCTAAATCTGACGCATTTAATTGCTCAATAGGTTTTTTCTTTGCTTTCATTATATTTGGTAATGAGGCATACCTTGGTTCGTTTAATCTTAAGTCACAAGTTACTATTGCTGGAACATTAATTTCAATTGTTTCTAAACCTTCATCTATCTCTCTAGTAACTTCTAATTTACCATCTTTAATTTCAATTTTTGATGCAAAAGTTGCTTGTGGCCAATTTAAAAGTGCGCTTAACATTTGACCTGTTTGATTACAATCGTCATCTATTGCTTGCTTACCCATAAAAACTAAATCTGGTTTTTCTTTCTCAACAATTTTTTGTAACAATTTTGAAACAGCGAGCGGTTCAATTATACCATCAGTCTTAACAAGTATTCCTCTATCTGCCCCAACTGCTAAAGCTTTACGAACAGTTTCTTGAGCTTTCTCTTCGCCGATACTTACTGCAACAACTTCTGTGGCTTTACCAGCTTCTTTAATTTTTACGGCTTCTTCGATAGCATTATCATCAGGAGGATTGGTAGACATTTTAACATTGTCAGTTACTACTCCTGTGTTGTCTTCTTTAACTCTGATTTGAACGTTGTAATCAATTACTCTTTTTACTGCGACTAAAATTTTCATTAAGCTCTCAATAATTTATTTTCAGCGTCATAAGGACTTTCATCTAATATTGTAGCTTCATACATCTTGCCTAAAATATCAACCTTTAGTTTCTCCCCTACATTAGCCAAGTCTGGTTTCACCATTGCTAATGCAATTGACTTATCTAATCTAAATCCATATTCACCACCTGTCGCTCTTCCAACAACTTTGTCATCTTTATAAATTGGATTATTGCCTAGTACATCTGAGTCAGTTGTATTATGAACTTCGAGAGTAACTAATTTATTATCAAAACCTTTTTCTCTCCACTTGTTTAAAGCTTCTAAACCTATGAAATTTCCTTTGTTGGGATGTACAAACCTATCTAAACCCGACTCATAAGGTGAATATTCTATTGATAATTCTGTTCCAACTAATTTATAAGATTTTTCAATTCTCAAACTATTCATTGCTCTTATGCCAAAGGGTTTCAGTCCTAAATCTTTTCCAACTTCCATTAATTTATCAAAAATATGATTTTGATACTCAATTGGATGATGTAATTCCCAACCCAGTTCTCCAACAAAGTTTACTCGCATTGCATTTACTGGGGCATAACCAACATTAACATTTTTAGCTGTTAACCATTTAAAGTTTTCATTTGAAAAATCATCTGTAGAAACTTTTTGCATTAATTGTCTTGCTTTTGGTCCAGCTACAACAAGTACCCCTGTGCTATTAGTTAAATCTTCAAATATCACTGATCCATCAGTTGGCATCCACTTTTGTATCCAATCATGATCTAGTCTTAGATTTGCACCTGCTGAAACAAGGTAATAACTGTTTTCCGCCTCTTTCATGATTGTAAATTCTGAATGAACTCCACCTTTTGTATTAAGTGCATGACATAGATTTATTCTGCCAATTTTTTTTGGAAGTTTATTTGCAACTAAATAATCTAAAAATTCCTCAGCTTTAGGACCTTTAATTCGACATTTTGCAAATGCCGTCATATCTAATAGACCAACATTTTCTTTTACATTCTGACACTCTTTCTTAATTGCATCAAACCATTTTGATCTTCTAAATGACCAATCATCTTTTTGCTCCATACCATCCGTTGCAAAAAAATTGGGTCTCTCCCAACCAAATTTTTGACCAAACACTGCACCTAAATCTTTCATTCTTTCATAACATGGAGACGTTCTTAACGGTCTTGCAGCTGGTCTTTCCTCATCAGGATAATGAACAATAAAAACATGGCTATAAGCTTCTTCGTTTTTTGCTTTTAAATAAGATTTGGTTGCGTAATTTCCGTAACGTCTAGGTTCAACACCAAGCATATCAATTGTGGGTTCTCCATCAACAATCCACTCTGCTAGTTGCCAACCTGCACCACCAGCAGCTGTAATACCAAAACTATGCCCCTCATTAATCCAAAAATTTTTTAATCCCCAAGCTGGACCAACTATTGGATTGCCGTCAGGCGTATAACAAATTGCTCCATTGTAAACTTTTTTAACTCCCACCTCACCAAAAGCAGGAACTCTGTGAATAGCGCCTTCAATATGAGGTGCCAGTCGATCTAAATCTTCTTGAAATAATTCGTATTCAGAGTCTTTTGATGGTCCTTCAACATAACAAGCTGGAGCACCATCTTCATAAGGACCTAATATTAATCCTCCCGCTTCTTCTCTCATGTACCATCTGCTATCACTATCTCTTAAGACTCCCATCTCAGGCAATCCTGCTTTTTTTCTTTTTTGAATTTCTGGATGTGGCTCTGTCACGATATATTGATGTTCAACAGGTATTACTGGAATGTCTAATCCAACCATTTCACCTGTTTGACGCGCAAAATTTCCTGAGCAAGAAATAACATGTTCACATTCAATTGAACCTTTATCTGTCTCAACTACCCAGCCACTTTTTGTTTGTCTGATTGCTGTAACAGCAGTATTTCTATAAATTTCCGCTCCCCTATTTCTTGCACCTGCAGCTAAAGCTTGTGTTAAATCAGCTGGCTGAATGTATCCATCCTCAGGATGTTGAATTGCGCCAATTAAATCATCGGTATGACATAAAGGCCAAATTTCTTTTACTTGTTGTGGTGATAAAAATTTTACATCAACACCAATAGTTTTAGCAACACCAGCATACTGATGATATTCATCCATTCTATCTTTGGTACTTGCTAAACGAATATTTGAAACAACACTAAAGCCAACATTTTTTCCAGTCTCTTCCTCTAATGTTTTATAAAGATTGACTGCATACTTATGCAATTGACCAACTGAGTAACTCATATTAAACAGCGGAAGTAATCCTGCTGCATGCCAAGTTGATCCAGATGTAAGTTCTTTTCTTTCAACTAAAACAACATCAGACCAGCCTTTTTTTGCTAAATGATAAAGAGCACTTACTCCAACGACACCACCACCAACTACAACAACTTTAGTTTTTGATTTCATTAAGCGATTCCTACTAAATTTTTATTCATAACGAAACAAAATTGTCATTTTTAATCATATGGAGTTCCCTAATGGGATTGGGCTGGAGACCATGGTTGTTAGCCAGCAATCTTTTAGTGGACCATCTGTTTCATACTTTTCAACTTGCCAGTTAAACTTATGATAAATTTTATCTTTATCTAAAAGGATCACTTCAAATTGAGCCCAATTTTCACCACTTCCAAGCTTTGTTATGGTGTGACTTAAGTGATTGATCATCATTTGATAAGAGTCTCCTTTAATCATTCTTTTGAATTTATCTAAAGGACCAGTAACTTTTTTATTGTTAGGATGAGCAAAATTCCAGGTTTGTTCAATACCACTATCCTTATAAATAAGGTCATTTTTTTGAAGTCCTGATAATTGAATTTCTATAACTATGTCAGGTTCAATATTACTATTAGGTTTTAGTAAATCTGCTTTTGAAATTGATACTGAAGTTAAAAAAATTAAAAAAGTACTAAATATTATTTGCAGTTTTTTTGACATCTTCTAAGAATTTTTTTCTTTTTTTATCGCCAACGAAAGGTACAGCAAAGTATCTTCGATATATAACATCCGTTATGCCGCATATATTAAATACTCCACGTCTTAGTCTTTTTGTTGGCATATTAAGAAAAAAAGTTCGAACAGCAAATTGTGGAGATCCATAAGTGCAAAATACAACTGCTTTTTTTCCTTTTAAATTTCCTAAAGGATATCCATAATTTCCAAACAATTTTTTAAATCTAAATGCCCATGGCGGTGCAAGAACTTTATCTATCCATCCTTCAACAATAGCTGGCATTCTAAAATTCCATATTGGAGCGATTAAGACTATTACATCAGAATTTTCTATTCTTTTTCTGTGATTTAATACATCCTCATTAGGTTCCTCTCCTGAGAAAACTGGATCAAATTTCTCCTTATATAAATCAACAACATCTGTAGAGTGACCGTTATTATTAACTGTTTCTACAAAGGTATCTCTTATAGATGCATTAAAAGATTTGTCATTGTAGTGACCATAAACAATAAAAATTTTTTTCATTTAATCTTGTAGAACAGGGAAAGCTTGTCTCACTTTTAAAAAATGTTTCTGATATTCCATTTTAGTACATCTATTCTCGACATATTCAATTTTTTGTTGTTCAACCAATTTTTTTGCTTCCAGATTTTTGATACCAAGCTGCAACCACAAAACTTTTGCTTTAATGTTTATTGTATCTTTAGCGATATCTAAAGCTTCTTTTGAGGGTCTAAAGACATTTACTATATCCACTTTGTCTTTAATATCGGTAATTTTACCACACACGTCTTCTCCTAAAATTTTTTGACCCTCAGCTTTAGGATTTACGGGGTAAACTTTAAAACCATATTTCTGCATATATTTCATGACAATGGTTGATGCTTTTGTAGGATCATTGCTCACTCCAACCATTGCGATCTTTTTATATTTTGAAAGGATTTCTTTTATATCATTCATTGTTTATTTTTGATTTTTTGCTTACAGAACTCTTTAGCTTCTTCAACTGTCATGGGGGTATCTAACTTTTTGCTCCCAGCAATACATGCCTCAATTGCTTTATTTTGATTATGGCCTCTAAAGTTATAAATAATAATTATTCCAATTATTAAAAAAAAAATAAGTAAAATATTTTTTTTCATTATCTATTTTTCCATTTAGGTTTTCTTTTTTCTAAAAAAGCTGAAATCCCTTCTTTGGCATCCAAAGCCATCATATTTACTGTCATCATTTTGCTTGTATGAGCATAAGCTTTTCGAAGAGGCATCTCTAATTGTTTATAAAATGTTCGTTTACCAATTTTAATTGTTAAATTTGATTTAGATGCAATCTTTTTTGCAATTTTTAAAACCTCATTATTTAATTTAGATTTTGAAAAACAATCATTTATTAAACCAATTTCTTTTGCAAAATTTGCTTTAATTGGCTCGCCAGTAAGCAACATTTTCATCATTGGTTTTTTATTAATTTTTCTACTTACAGCAACCATTGGTGTACTACAAAATAATCCAATATTTACTCCAGGAGTTGCAAATAATGCATCTTTAGTACTATAAGCTAGATCACAACTAGCAACTAACTGACAACCAGCAGCATAGGCTGCTCCATGCACTTTAGCGATAACAGGTTTATTACCCTCTACTATTTGAAGCATCAACTTTGAACACAGATTAAATAACTTTTGATATTTGTTTCTTACCTTTAAACTTTTTACTTCTTTAAGGTTATGACCTGCACTAAAACCTTTTCCAGCACCTTCTATAATAATTACTTTTGTTTTTTTATCTTGATCAAGTTTTTTTAGAACTTTAATTAGATCATTTAAATTTTTAAAAGATAATGAATTATATGTTTTAGGATCATTAATTTGAACTATAGATATACCACTGGATAAGTTCTTCACTAATATATTCATCAAAAATTCTATTTGAGTTTGCCTTCTTCTCTCATTTTGGCTCTTATCTTAGTTGCCGATATTTTTTGTATTTCCTCTGACAACACTATCTCTTCAATTTTGTAACCAACCCCTCTACCATAACAAATATTTGTAATATTAGGGACTAACATAATTTTAAAACGACCTTCAAACTCTGGATTAAGTCTATCTTCTATATTTTTTTTAACTGTATCAAAATCGAAAGGATTATCATCTACTCCTTGTACATCTCTTATTTGAATACAAACTTGTCCAGTTTTTTTGATAATTTCTTTAAATAAGGTGTAATGACCATCGTGAAATGGTTGCCATCTTCCTAACATTTGTGCTGTTGGCTTTTTATTATCCCACTGATATGTCATTTTTTTATGTCCTTATATATTTTTGGTGCCCAATTTTTAGCATCTTGTGTAGTAACATGAAAGTTATACTTGTCTGGTTTGACAAACATCTTATTAGTATCATCAAACCTACCCTCTTTAATAGTATCAACCCAAATAACATAATCTGAGGGAAATAAGCTTCTGGCCTCTGGTGTTGGACAGATAAAATCTGCAACAACATAGTTATTATCTTTTCGAAGTTTTGAAGCAAAATCAGCCATTCTTTTAGCTTGTCTTTTTCTTCCTTCTTCAGAGAAATCCCAATCATTAGCCTCTTTTCTTACTTCATCTGCGTTAAGCCTTTTCGCATTTAATAATGGTGCAAGTTCATTAGCTAAAGTTGTTTTTCCAGAGCCTGGTAGACCCATTATTAATATAATTTTCATTAATTTATTTTGTTTGATTATAAGGCATTAAATAGATTGAGATTATATTACACGATTAATTTCTTTGACAGCATTTTCAAAAAATATAATCATCATTAGATGAATTTTTCTTTAGAAATTGGGCCGCAGACAGATCTGGATACTGTTCCAGCTGTAAAAGATATTTATATCACTATGCTACCTGGGGGAGATTATAAAGAAACAGCTCAACAAGCAGTTGAGTTAGTAAAGAAAGGTTTCAATCCAGTTCCTCATTTTCCAGCTCGATCTATGCAGGATGAAAAACAGCTAAAAGATTATGTTTCGAGATGTAAAGATGGTGGCGTCAAACAAGTTTTAGTTATAGGAGGAGGAAGAGAGCCAATGGGAAAATTCGATAGCTCTTTTCAACTTTTGGAGACTGGTTATTTTGAGAAGATGACGATAGGAATTGCTGGACACCCAGAGGGGAGTCCTGATATATCCGATTCAGATTTAGAAAAAGCTATGAAAGATAAAAAGCCTTATGCTGATTATATTGTAACTCAATGGTTACTAGATCCTCAGCCAATTATAGACTTTATTTCTAAACAAAGCGTACCAGTGCATGTGGGAATTACTGGGCCTCTAAAAATATCTAGCTTAATAAAATTTGCTAATATAGTTGGTGCAAAAAATTCCCTAAATTTTCTTAAATCTAATTTTAGTAAGGCGTTAGATTTATTAAAACCTAAAGACCCTAATGATTTAATTGGGAAAATTAAATCTCATACTGATTTTTTCCACATTTATACATTCGGCGGCTTGAAGGAAACTAACAAGTGGTTGAAGGAGAATAGTTATGTCTAAAGAGTTTGACTATACTAATTTAAAGCATGTTACTTCTGTAGATCAATCAGATCGAAAAGTACCGTATAACTTAAGACAAAGTGGACCAACAAAAGTTGAAATGTTAATTTCAACAAGAGTAAGAAAATCACCTTATTGGCATTTATCTATGCAAGCAGGTTGTTGGAGAGCGACAGTTTATAATCGTATTTATCATCCAAGAGGTTATGTAAAACCAGAAGACGGTGGTGCAATGGTTGAATATGATGCAATTGTTAATCATGTAACTATGTGGAATGTTGCAGTTGAAAGACAAATTCAAGTTAAGGGTCCAGATGCAGAAAAATTTGTTGATTATGTAATCACAAGGGATGCAACAAAAATTTCACCAATGAGAGCAAGATACGTTATTTTATGTAACGCTTATGGTGGGGTTTTAAATGATCCAATTCTTTTAAGAATTTCTAAGGATGAGTTTTGGTTTTCATTATCAGACTCTGATATTGGTTTGTACTTACAAGGTGTTAATGCAGATGGAAGATTCAATTGTACCATTGAAGAAATCGATGCTTGTCCTGTTCAAATACAAGGTCCAAAATCAAAAGCTCTAATGAAAGATTTGTTAGGTGATCAAGTTGATTTAGAAAATATGCCGTTTTATGGTTTAGCTGAAGTTAAAGTTGCTGGGCGAAGTTGTGTGATTTCTCAATCGGGTTTTTCTGGAGAAGCTGGTTATGAGATTTATTTAAGAGATGCAACTTTATATGCTGATGACATGTGGAATGCTGTGCTTGAGGTTGGAAAAAAACACCAGTTGATGGTTATTGCACCTGCTCACCACAGAAGAATCCAGGCTGGCATTTTGTCTTGGGGTCAAGATATGGATCAACAACATAATCCTTATCAATGTAACTTAGGCTACCAGGTTTCTTTATCAGGAAAAGGTGAATGGAACAAAAAATCTGACTATGTTGGTAAAGCGGCTCTAGAAAAAATGGGTAAAGAACTTAAAGATGGTAAGAAACCATACGCACTTCAGTTAGTTGGATTGGAGTTAGGTGGAAAACCTATTGATGATTATGCGCCAGATTTTTGGCTAATATCACATGAGAGTGGTGGAGATCCGGTTGGTTTCATTACTTCACCATGGTGGCATCCTGAAAAGAAAACAAACATTGCAATGGGATATGTTCCTTTTGATGGGACATTAAATGCAAATGGATTTCCAAAAGGTAAGGTTGGAACTAAATACAAAGTACATTTACCTGAAAAATACTCTGATACTCCAGGTAAGCCTGTAGATGCAGTAGTGGTAGATATTCCATTTAAAGAATCTTTCAACGCTAATACAAGAGAAGTTTCAAAAGGTTAATCTGATTTTGGGGGAGTTTACTCCCCCATCATCTAAAATGACAAAAGGTTTCTTAATAGTAATTTGCATTCTTATAGCTATTGCTTTAATAATATTCCCATTAATCGTATCTTACAAAGAGCAAAAAAATAAAAAAAAATAAATGTTCGGTGAATTTCTAAGTATTATTTTAAAATCTATTAAACTAGATAAAACACTTTATTCCGATAGTAAAAATTTTGGTGAAGCCTCAGTTTATTTTGCGGGTATCATTATGATTTTAGATGGTATAGCTGGGGCAGTTGCTGCAAACACAGTTTTTAAAACAGCCGTTGCAATGTCAGGAGTGACTGCAATATTAACTTGGTTTGTCTGGGCAATATTAATCTTTGTTATTGGGGTCAAACTATTTCCTGATAAAAATAGTAAAGTTCCATTTAAAAAAGTATTAACTGCAGTTGGTTTCGCTCATGCACCTGGTCTGTTAAGATTTTTTGCTGTGACACCAGAATTAATGATACCTATTATTTTTCTTACACAATTTTGGATTTTTGCTGGATTAATTATCTCAACGCGACAAGTTCTTAATCTTAAATCAAATTTAAAATCATTTGGAATAGTCTTTATGTCATTTTTGATTATTGTCTTTTTATCTATTTCATTTGTGATAAGTCGAATGAACGCCTTACCAATCAATCATATTTAGATTGGAAAAATTGTCTTAGAAATCCTGCAAGACTTGCAAATTTTAAAACCAGTTAGAATCAAGTTTTGAGTAACACTTTCATGCTGTTCTTTACATTCATCACAAATATCATCTAAATCCTTAAGATTTTTTTCTATTTCTTTATCCTCAGTCATTATCAGTCAAACCAGCTCCCGCTGCACCCTCTTTTAAACTATCAGTTTCCTCTACAAATGTATCTTCTGCAAGTTTGTAGAGATTTTTCCAATCTTGATCTGAAAAGTTATCTTCATTGTTTAAAAAACTTATTTCTACTTTTTTTGCTAACTTTGGCATTTCTTTATCCCACATATTAGAAGAGATACTCACATTAAAATTCAATAAAAATTTAAAATCATCAAATGAAATTAATAATTTTTTTCCAATTATTTCTGAAGCTCTACTTAAAAAAGATAAAAGCAGCAATGGATAAGCAAGATTTTCAACTGAACACTTTTTTAAATTCTCGATGTTTTTTACTTGGTCAATAAAATTAACACCTAACATAATTGGACAAAAAGGTGATCTATCTGATTTGTTAATCTTATTGATAAGTTTTATCTCTTTGAAATTTTCTTTTTTTTTATTTTGATAATATTGATTAAGATGCTTGATCGCTGGAAAACCAAATAATTCAGATAATCTTATAGATTTACCAACTTCCTCTGCTATACCCCATGAATATCCAGCACCTCGACTTGCTCTCTTGGCTGTAGTTTCTATCTCACTTAAGGATTTCATAATTTAAGAATGGGTTTTATAAACCCATTGCTCATCATAATCTTTTAACTCATTTGGGAGTGGTGCACCTTGAAACATACATATTCTCAACCACTTGTCAGATCTTGGATCAAATTTTAAAGCTCCAAAAAAAGATAACTTTAACCTCAACATATCAATTGGAACTAAATTTTTTCCAATAGTATTATCTTGTATTTCTGAATATGGAAATTTTTCAATAATAAAGGCTCTTCTAACAACATGTCTTAAATCAGAATTATCAATTAAAAATTGATTAATTTTTAAATTATTTTTTAAAGACGACAATCTTTCATACAATTTTTTTATATCCCTAGCTATTGCCAAAGGTTGCTCTAAGTCTGCACCATTTTCCTCAAAACGATTAGCTAATCTTGGCTCTTCTTTATTTTTTGAAATAAACCAAAATTTCTGATTACTCTCTTCCATATTGAAATTAATTTTTAAAATATCCGAATATTTATTTTCTAAAATCTTTTTTAAATCTCCTACATTACGTTCAGTTGGAATATTAAAGTATTTTTCTTCCTCAGAGCTCATTTGCGCAACCAACGGCTGAACTATATCACCAAATGGCTCCATCATTATTGAGACAACGTATTCAATGCACTCTTCACAAGTTTCTTTCTCTAGCCAAAGATAAATTTCATTAAAAGGATAATCTTTTTGAAAATCAAATTCATTTTCTAAGAAATTGATGAATCTTTTAATATCTTTGAGCAAAAGTTTAATTTTTTTGAGTTGATATTCACTTTCTGTATTCCAGCTAGTTATATTTTTAAGAGAACTTTTCACACAATCTTTAAATAAATCTCTATCTTGTGTTTTAACAATTTTAATTTCTCTTATTTTTTTAAGTGCAATTTCTCTACTAAGTATCCAATTATTTAATAAAGTTGGATGATTAACAATAAATGGAGCCATTCCTAATCCAGTAGAATTTCCTATACCCAAATTTCTACAAATTTTAGGATCTAGTTGAACAGCTGAATTAGGATTTTTATTTTTTGCAACATGATTAACTTGATCAAACGTAAATTGTCTAACTAAATAAACTAACATCATCTCTAATCTGAATGGTCCATTAATTTCCTCTCTATTTTTAATTCTGAATCGATCTGCTAAACCAAACTTACCTGATCCATAAACTGCAGTCGTTCTGTATAAATATCCAACTTTTTCAAGTAACTCTAAATCAGGTTGGTTTCCATTGCTTAAACTTTCAACAACATGATCAAACACTCTAACAGATTTATTTGCTCTAGATAATGTTAGCTCTTTGTAAGACAACCTACCAACTTCCTGTTTTGGAACTTCATTTCTTAATCTGTCAATATCTTCTTTAAAAGGTACTCCATCATGTAATGTAAAAGCTGCATCCCACTTAGTTGCTATTACTCTATCCGATCTTTCATCATCATTAATTTTGTTCGCATAACAGATTAAAGAATAAACCCTGTCTTTTTTTTTAAAGGAGTATACTGCTGTGCCATAACCTTCTTGGTCTAAATCAAACAAGTCTCTATTATATTGCCAATCTTTAAATTCGCTTAAAAAACTTCGTAAAAAAGATAATCTTGATTGGTGAAAGGAACCAAGTCTTGATAACTTCATTATGATGTTTGGATCTCTTAATTCTATATTCATATTTAGATAGTTTTATAAAAGTTATACCAATTGTTACCTAGTATTCCATCAGTCTCAGTCTCTGAAAAACCAACCTTTTTTAAACCTACTTCTAAGTTTTTAAAACCTCTTGCATCCTCAAACCAATTAGGTTGTTTAGGAAAACCTGGTTTATTTTTAGAGCCTTCTCCATAATTTCTATTTTTAGACCAGGTTCCATTTCTCATCCATTCAACAACTTCATCTGGTTGATTTAAACAAAGATCTGATCCTATACCAATATTATTAATATCCATTATTTCTGCTGTTTTGGCCACCATTTCACAAAAGCTTTCTAAAGAACAATTTGTATTATCTTTAAGATGATGTGGGTATAAAGATAAACCTAATATTCCACCACTATCACTTAAAGTTTTTAATAACTCAGAAGATTTGTTTCTTTTTGCTGCGTGCCAAAAAGATGGGTTTGCATGAGTGATCGCTATAGGTTTTTCACTAAATTCAATTGCATCAAAAGTACTTTTTTCGGCTGAATGGGACATGTCCACTACGATACCAACTCTATTCATTTCTCGGATAACTTCCCTTCCGAAATTAGTTACCCCACTATCATTTTTTTCATAACAACCCGTCGCCAACAATGATTGATTGTTATAAGTGAGTTGCATAAATCTACATCCAAGACTATGAACTTTTTCAACTAAATTAATATCATCTTCTATTGGAGAACAATTTTGAAAACCAAAAAAAATTGCAGTTTTATTCTCATTATTTGCTTTTTCAATATCTTTAAAACTTTGACCTAAAAAAATTAAATCTGAATTTTCTTTTAATAAAATTTGCCACTTTTTAATTTCATTTTGAAGTTCATCAAAGTCTTCATGATAGACTATTGTAACATGAACTGCATCTAAACCAGCCTCACGATTAATCTCAAAAACTTTTCTTGACCATTTACAATATTGAAGGTTATCGATTTTAAATTTCATTTTGGTTAATTTTGGTTAACCATACCAAGTTGTTTTTTAAATACTATTTATTTTATTGAAATTTTAATCTAATTTTGAAATAAATATTCTGCAAATAAATCATGAAAAAGAATAAAAATCTCAAAGTTGCAATCGTCATGGGAAGCCAATCAGACTTCAAAACTATGAAATTATCAGCAAATATACTAAAAAAAATGGGTGTTCGATTTGAAACTAAAATTATATCTGCCCATCGTACTCCAAAAAGAATGTATGAATTTGCACAGAGCGCATCAAGAAATAATATTGGAGTAATCATTGCTGGTGCTGGTGGATCAGCACATTTACCTGGTATGATTTCAGCTATAACCTCAATTCCAGTTTTAGGTGTTCCAGTTGAAAGTAAAAAGCTTAAAGGACTTGATAGTTTATTATCAATAGCACAAATGCCGAAAGGGATACCTGTTGGAACTCTTGCAATCGGAGAGGATGGTGCCATCAATGCTGCTTTATTGGCTGCAGCTATAATTGCAAACAGCAATCCTGCTGTAAAAAAGAAATTAAATAATTGGCGTTCATCACAAACTAGATCAGTAAAAAAAAATCCAAAATAAAAGATGTCAATAAAAAATTTGGGTATAATTGGTGGTGGTCAACTAGGAAGCTTACTTGCTGTTGCAGCTAAGAAGTTGAATATCAATACAATAATCTATTGTGATGATGCAGATGCTCCAGCACAAAATTTTTGCAACAAGTTTATTTATGGTAAATATGATGACAAAACCAAAATGCAAGAGTTCATAAAAGAAATTGATATAATTACCTATGAGTTCGAAAATATACCTTATGAAACTCTAAATGAAATGAACAGGCTAAAACCAGTTTTACCAAAGCCATCCGTGAATAGATTAATTCAACATCGGATTGCAGAAAAAGATTTTGTAAACAAACTCAATATTAGAACTACTAGATACGCATCAATAGAAAGTAAATCTGATATGGAGCCATTAAGAGATTTCTTACCTGGGATTTTAAAAACTACTACAATGGGCTATGATGGTAAGGGCCAATACCCGATTAAAAAAATTGAAGACATAAATAACCTTAATATTGATTTTTCAAAGGGATATATACTGGAAAAATTAGTAAAACTTAAAAAAGAGATATCTGTCATTATTACCAGATTTGGGAACAATAGTTATGAAATATATGAGCCGATAGAAAATACTCATGAAGATCAGATATTGAAACATTCAATAATACCAGCTGAAATCAGTAAAAAAATATTTGATGAATCTAAAGATTGGTCAATCCGGATCGCAGAAGAATTAAAATATATAGGAACACTTTGTGTCGAATTTTTTATTGATAGAAATGAGAATCTATATGTTAACGAAATAGCCCCTCGAGTTCATAACTCTGGTCATCTCACAATTAATGCTTTTAATATTAGTCAATTTGAAAATCATGTTAGAGCAGTCTGTTCATTAGAAAAAATTCCACTCAAAAAAATATCCAATGCAAAAATGGTGAACCTAATAGGAAATCAAATCAAACCATATAGAGAAAACTTTAAATTAAATGAAAATGAATTTTTCTTTGATTATAAAAAAAAAGAGATAAAAGATAAAAGAAAAATGGGCCACATAACAACTTTAACATAAATGCTTAAATCTATTGAGGGAAATTTTGATAACCCAGAGGTCAATAAACTTCTGACAAAACATTTTATAGAACTAAGAGCAGCATCACCCGAGGGTAGTGCTCATGTTCTAGATATTCCGGGTTTAAAAGTTTCATCAATCAAATTCTGGAGCCTTTGGGAAAATGATAAAATATTTGGTTGTGGGGCATTAAAGTTCTTAGGCAAAGATCATGGTGAATTTAAATCAATTAGAATACATGATGATTTTAGAAATCAAGGTAATGGTATTAAAGTCATCAAACATCTCATAGATGAAGCTAAGAAATTAAAAATTAAAAGAATTAGTTTAGAGACTGGTGCTGGGAAATTTTTTGATCCAGCAAGAAAATTATTTAAAAAATGTGATTTTACACCTTGCAAACCCTTTGCCCATTATAAAGAAGATGTTAATTCTATCTATTTAACTAAGCTAATTGACCACGAATGATAAAAAAAAGTCTAATTGTGCACTAAATTTGTTGACAAAACCCTAATATTTATAAACAAAGCCAACATTACTTAATTATAAGTAATAAATTAATATAACAATAAGTAAGAAGAAAAAATATGAGTCTACAAGGAAAAGTAAAATGGTTCAATCCAACTAAAGGTTTTGGTTTTATTGAACGTGACGACAAAGAAAAAGATGTGTTTGTACATGTTTCAGCTGTAAGAGATGCTGGTATGAACGGTTTAGATGAGGGTCAAGCTTTGACTTTCGATGTTGAAGATGGTCCAAAAGGTCCTTCAGCAGTTAACTTAAAAACTGCATAATTTTCACATAAATTAATTGGCTATAAATTTAATTAATTTTTTAATTAAGAATTAATTTATTTTTATAGCCAATGAACTATTCTACAAACAAAATTTAGAAAATAATTTATGATTGGCATTTTAGGTGGAATGGGTACCCAGGCAGGTTTAGATTTTTGTAATAAGCTGGCAATTTTATATAGAGGTAAGATCGATCAAGATTACCCTTTGTTTATGCTTTATAACAAATCAAATATTCCTGGTAGACCTGAGTCGATTGGTATCCATACCGGTAAACTATCAAATAAAATAAGTAATAAAAAAACTAAACAAAAATATTTATCTGTTTTAAAAAGTTTAATTTATGGTTGTAATCTTTTAAAAAAAAGTAATTGTAAATTTATAGTCATACCCTGTAACACAGCTCATTATTGGTATGATGACTTAAAAAAACGAATTAACTTACCGATAGTAAATATGCCTAAGGAAGTTTTTTTACATGCTAAAAAAAAATGTAGAAAAAATTCCTCAATTGGATTGCTTGCTACAGAAGGAACTTTAAAAACAGGTGTTTATAATAAGTTTTTTGATAAAGATTATAATTTAGTGTTTCCAAATAATTCTATTCAAAGTAAATCCGTAAACAAAGCTATCAGGCTTGTAAAAATGGGAAAAGTGAAACTAGCGAGCAAAGCTATAAAACCAGCAATTAATTATTTGATCAAAAAAAAATGTAAAAAAATTATTCTTGGTTGCACGGAGCTCCCTATCGCTATTTTTGCCTATAAACCATTTAAGACAATTAAATCATCAAAAATATTTTTAGACCCAAATTTGATTTTAGCTAACGCTGCTATGAGGAAATATCAAAATAGATAATGCCATCAAAAGAAAAGCCTTATGTGTTACTGGTTGCAGAAGCAATTTACTCAAAAGTTTGTGAGATTAAGAAAAAAAATCCTGAGCTGACAACAATCAACGCAATTGAAAACTTTATTGGAACAACAACCTACAATGATATAAGTAGTGGAAAATTCCATGATGAATTAATTGAAAAGGTATCAAAAAAGAAGGTGCCTGAAGAAACTCTAAGATTACTTCATATTCAAAAAGATTTATCAGTTAAGCAGCTAATTCAATATCCTGAATTATATTATGCAAAGAGCCATTATCCTCTTGAAATTTCTCAAAGAGCTTTCGATCATTTATGGAGAATGTGTGAAAGTTATGAATTATGGTGTAAAGAGACAAAACAAAACAAATTAATAATACTTAATATTGTAGATTAAATAATTTATAAGACCTGGAATGGTCAGAATATTTCCACTCATATTTGTTTTACTTTGGTCTTCTGCCTTTATCACAACAAAACCAATTATTGACAATAGCGATCCTTTTGCAGCACTAGCCTTCAGATTTTTTTTTGTCGCTGTGGGTTTTTTATTGTTTTCCATTTACCTTAAACAATCAATATTGATTAAAAAAAGATATCTGATTGAGTCAATGTTCAGTGGTATCTTGTTTCATGGTTTATATCTAGGAGGAGTTTTTTATTCAATTTCAATTGGGATGCCAACAAGTTTAGCTGCTCTAATCGTAACACTTCAACCAATTTTAACAAATATTTTGAGCGGACCGCTTTTAAATGAGAAAGTTACATTACAGCAATGGGTAGGTGTTTTATTGGGATTTGTTGGTGCTTCTTTAGTATTAGGAATAGATGTTGGCTCAGGTATTCCTCTGCTAGGTTTGATTGCAACTTTAATTGCATTGTTATCTATAACCCTTTCTACCATTTGGCAGAAAAAATTGAGTAACAACTTACCATTATCTGTTAGTAATTTTTATCAAGCATTGGGTGGTTGTTTATTTCATGTATTAATAATTATTTTTTTTATAGAGCCCTACATCTATTTCTCAAAAACATTTATAATAGCAATGAGTCATCAAATTTTTCTTGTTTCCTTTGGTGCATTTACAATACTGATGTTTTTAATAAAAAAAAATTCAGCTAGCAAAACAGTTTCTGTTTTTTTTCTAATACCAGCAACCTCTGCAATTATGGCTTGGCTTTTTTTAAATGAAACTTTAACAAATATTGATGTTGTTGGCTTTTTAATAGCGTCGGTGGGTGTTTATATTGCAACAAGAAATTAATAACTAATTACTTTGATAACCAAATTCTAATGAGCTATCTGTTATTGAATGATACAAAGACTCTCCAAAGCTTCTTAATCCAAAAATTCTTACTTTTTTTGGATTGTTAGAAATAAAATCAATCGTAATTGATATTCCGTTATAAATCGAATTGGTGCAATCACCCTCATTAAATTTATCAATATTTATAGGACATCCTTTTTTTAAAACTTCATTAACAAGATCACCTTGAATTTCAATTATTGTTCTTGAATGTGATAAATCTGTGATTGCAAAATTACTTTCATCAAATTGTTTTCCATCTTTTAAAAGTAAATCTGTTTTAGAAGATATAACTATCCAATTCTTTGGTCCCATCCATAAAATTCTAGTATCTGAATTTGAAGAAGATTTTAAAGTCAAAGGTAATTTTAGGTTATCAATTTTTATATTTGAAATATCTGAACTTGAATTTTTATATTGAACTATTTGGAATATTAAAACATTCTTCAATTCTGAAATCTTTAATAAGTCTTTTTCATTTTTATTTTCAAAATCACCAAATTTTCCATTTTGATGCACATTACTTAAAGAAGAAATTTGCTTCACGATCTTACTCTCTTTCCTTCATGGTCTACATAATGTGAGGACATAACTTCAACCTCAATAGAAGTGTTTTTAAGTGGAGAGACTGCGAAAAGCTTTTTTCCTATCATATTTTTTCCATCTTTTAATATTGCAAGAGAAAAAGGATTATTGTTCTCAACACTCCAACAAGATGAAGAAACGTGACCAAGTTTAGGATTTGGAAGTTTTGCATTTTTATTTTCTACTAAATGAGATCCCTCTGGAATACTCGATTTCCTATCCAATGGGACTAAACCAACAATTTTTTGTCTATCCGCTTTATTAAATGCTTCTTTAGCTAAAGATCTCTTTCCAATAAAATCTTTTTTCTTTGATACTAAACCTTCTAACGAAACATCATAAGGAATGGTTCTTCCATCAAGTTCTGGTCCAGCTACATGGCCCATTTCTATTCTTAGTGTCGATAATGCTTCTGTACCATAAGGTTGGATATTAAATTCTTCACCAATATCAATTATTTTTTCCCACATAAATAATCCAAAATCAGACTCAACGTTTATTTCGTAAGCAAGTTCACCTGAAAAAGAAATTCTAAAAATTCTTGCTTTGACACCAAATAAGTCTCCCTCTACATATCCCATAAAAGGAAGTGCCTCGTTGCTAACATCTATTTTAGGAAAAAGCTTTGCTAACAAATCTCTTGATTTAGGTCCTGCAATCGCCGCACCAGCCCATTGTTCGGTTGTTGAAACGACATTAACATTTAATTCTGGCCAAACAATTTGCAGGTAATATTCCAAATGCGATAATACGTTTGCAGCCTGTGCTGTAGTGGTTGTCATATGATAATGATTTTCTGAAATTCTGGTTGTTGTCCCATCATCCATGACAATTCCATCTTCCCTAAGCATAACTCCGTATCGAGCTTTACCTATTGGAAGTTTTAACCAAGCATTAGTATAAACTCTATTTAAAAACTCTGCAGCATCTGGACCTTTAATATCAATTTTCCCTAAAGTTGTTACATCACAAACGCCCACGTGATCTCTAACGTTTTTTGCTTCTCTTTTTGATGCCTCAAATAAATTTTCATTTCCTCTTTTGTAATACCTTGGTCTTTTCCAAGCACCAGCATCTACCCAGACTGCATTATTTTTTTCATGCCAATGGTGCATTGGTGTTTTTCTTGTAGGCATATATTCTTTGCCTATCTCCCTTCCAACTATTGTACCGATGGTAACTGGTGTAAAAGGCGGTCTAAAAGTAGTGTGACCTACTTGAGGAACAATTTTTTTTTCAACATTTGCAACTAATTGTAATCCATTTAAATTACTTGTCCTTCCTTGATCCGTTGCCATTCCTAAAGTTGTATATCTCTTAACATGTTCAATTGATCTATAGCCTTCTCTTAAAGCAACCTCTATATCAGAAACTGCTACGTCATTTTGGAAATCTACAAATCGTTTATAATTTTTACCTTTAGGGAGTGGAGAACACCAAAATTTATCATGAGCACTATATTTTCGTTCATTAGTATTGGGAATTTGTATTTTTTCATCTTTTTTAGTTATGCTTTTAGAAACTTCTGACCCAGTATTAAAACTGTTTTTTAAGGTATCTTGTAATGTAAATGTTCCATTAGCAGCACCTAAAGAATGTTCATTTTGTTTTGATTTATCAGGTACAAAAGCATCTATTGTATCGTTAAATTTCAGTTTATTACCTGATTGAGATGCTAAATGAACAGTTGGTGTCCAAAATCCAGATACACAAATAGAGTCACAATCTATTTGTTCTGTATTTTCAAAATCTATCTTCTCTTTATTTAATTTCCCAATTGTTGCTGATTTTACTTTTTTATATCCATGAGCAACTATCACTGCATAAGAAAACTTTATCTTTATATCTAAATCTTTAGCTTCATTAATTAACTCAGATTTTTGATCCTCTCTAGTATCTAAAACTATTGGATTGACACCATTCTTTTTAAACTCAATAGCTGTTTCATAGCCGCTATCGTTATTAGTGAAAATAATTGGTTTTTTACCAATTAGAACACCATAAACTTTCATGTATTCTTTTGCAGCAGCTGAGAGAAAAACTCCCGGTGTATCATTATTTCCAAAAACAATTGGTCTTTCAATAGATCCTGTTGATAGCAATACTTCTTTTGCTCTTATATACCAAAGTCTTTGTCTTGGTGTGTACTTAGGTTTTTTTTCTAAATGATCTCCTGTTCTTTCAAACATCACCATCATATTATGATCATAGTATCCAAAAACTTGAGATCTATTTTTAACAATAACATTAGGCATCTCTTTTAATTCAGATATAATTTTTTCTGACCAATCTTTTCCAGATAAATTATCAATCGTAACGTCATCTGTTAAAAGCGTCCCTCCATATCTAGGTTTATCCTCTGCTAATATTACTTTTGCTCCATTTTTGGCCGCTGCATAAGCACTTGCTAAACCAGCGGGTCCAGAGCCAGTAACTAATAAATCACAATATTCATATTTATGCTCATATCTCTCTTTATCTTTTTCTAGAGAAGCAATTCCTAACCCTGCTGCTTTTCGTATAAAAGGCTCATAAACTCTATACCAAAAACTTTTAGGCCACATGAAAGTTTTGTAATAAAAACCAGCTGGAAAAAAACGATTTAAGAAATTATTTATTGCACCAATATCAAAATTTACTGATGGCCAACAATTTTGACTAGATGCTGATAAACCATTTACTAGTTCTATCTCAGTTGCGTTAATATTTGGTTCTGAACAACCATTAATCTCAACTTGCATTTTTGCATTTGGTTCATCAACTCCTGCACCAAAAAACCCTCTTGGACGATGATATTTAAAACTTCGTCCAATTAAATGTATGCCATTGGCAAGTAGTGCTGAAGCCAGCGTATCACCCTCATACCCAATATATTTTTTTCCATTAAATTTAAATTCAATAGGTTTATCTCTATTGATTAAGCCACCAGTATTTAGTCTAAAATTTTGTGACATCAAAATTATTCCTCTGGTTTAAAAGTTCTAAAAATTTCGTGAGTAGTTGTATCTCTCTCAACTTTAAACCATTGTCTGCATCCAGCAATATGATGCCACAATTCAATATGTTTTCCTCTCGGACTTTTTCTTAGATAAACAAAATTATCCCACTCTTCATCACTTATTTCTTGATTAAGTTTTGGTCTAGTAATTGTTCCATCACCTCCGTAGGCAAATTCTTTTTGAGACCTGTCCCCACAGTAAGGACACTTAATATTTAACATTTATGAAATCCAAGTTTTTGTTCCAAGGCCCTTCTCATCTAACAAGTAACCCTTAGAAAATCTATTTAGACTAAATCCTTCATTTAATTCATGAACTCTATCTTGCGCAATTGTATGAGCAAATGTCCAACCAGAAGATGGAACCGATTTGAAGCCCCCATAACACCAACCACAATTTAAATATAATCCATCGATATGAGTTTTATCAATAATTGGTGAGCCATCCATTGACATATCCATAATCCCTCCCCAAGTCCTTAACATTTTCAAACGACTTAAGAATGGAAATAAAGCAACACCTCCGGTTAAGACATGTTGTATCGTTGGAAGATTGCCTTTTTGTGCATAACTATTATATCCATCAAGATCCCCTCCCATTACCATCTCACCTTTATCTGATTGACTAATATAAAAATGTCCAGCACCAAAGGTTACCACTCCATCTAAAACTGGTTTCACTGGCTCAGAAACACAAGCTTGTAATAAATGAGTTTCTATAGGGAGCGTCATATTTAGTTTTTCTGCCAAAACATTTGTACTGCCAGCTACACACAATCCAATTTTTTTTGATTTAATATCTCCTCTAGATGTTCTCAAACCTGTTATTTTTCCTGCCTCAATATCAAAGCCTGTTACCTCACAATTTTGAATTATATCGACACCCATTGAGTCAGCTTGTCTAGCATAACCCCACGCAACCGCATCATGTCTTGCTGTACCTGCACTTGGTTGAGCTAAGCCTCCAAAAATTGGATACCTAACATCATCAGAAAAATCTGCCATAGGTATAATCTTTTTTACTTCTTCCCTATTTAGTAAAACAGCATCAATTCCATTTAATCTCATAGAGTTTCCTCTACGAGCATAAGCATTCATTTGTGCATCTGAATGAGCTAAATTTATTATTCCTCTCGGTGAAAACATGACATTAAAATTTAATTCTTGACTCATGTTTCTCCACAAGTTCATTCCAAATTCATTGAACCTAGCATTATCATCATACATAAAATTTGATCTGATAATTGTGGTGTTTCTTCCTATATTTCCTCCACCAATCCATCCTTTTTCAATAACAGCCACATTAGTAATTTGATGTTCTTTAGCTAAATAGTAGGCAGTAGCTAACCCGTGGCCACCACCACCAATAATTACAACATCATATTCTTTTTTAGGTGTAGGATCTTTCCATGCCAAATCCCATTTTTCATGATTAGAAAAAGCATTCTTGATTAAGCTAAATACTGAATATTTTTGCATGATTAAATTTTATAATAATGAATATAAATAGTTCCTATTTTTTTTATATATAATTTTTAGATATTTCCAAAGCTCTTAAAAAGAGATACTAATCGAGCAGTTTTTGTATATTTAAAGAATTTTATGAGTGAAATAAAATCGGACATTCAAATTGCAAGAGAAGCTAAAATGCAACCAATCAAAGACATTTTAGCGAAAATAAATGTTCCTGATGAAAGTTCTGCCTTCAGCCCCATGGGACGTCACATTGCAAAAATAAATTTAGAATATCTTGATAGCCTCAAGGGTAAAAAAGAGGGAAAATTAATTTTAGTGACTGCCATAACTCCTACACCAGCAGGGGAAGGAAAGACCACAACTTCTGTAGGTCTCAATGATGGTCTTAATAAAATCGGAAAAAAATCTATCGTCTGTTTAAGAGAACCAAGTTTAGGTCCATCTTTTGGAATGAAAGGTGGAGCTGCTGGTGGTGGCTATGCTCAAGTTGTTCCTATGGAACAAATTAATCTTCATTTCACAGGTGACTTTCATGCAATTACATCTGCACATAATCTTTTATCTGCATTGATAGACAATCATATCTATTGGGGAAATAAACTTAATATAGATGTAAGAAGAATTGTTTGGAAAAGAGTTTTAGATATGAATGATAGAGCATTAAGATCAATTAATATTAATCTTGGTGGTGTCGCTAATGGATTCCCAAGAGAGGATGGTTTTGATATTACAGTTGCTTCAGAAATAATGGCTATCTTTTGCTTGGCTAATAATTTGGAAGATTTAGAAAATAGAATTGGAAATATTACTGTTGCTTACACAAGAGAGAAAAAACCAATATATGCTAAAGATTTAAAAGCACAGGGACCTATGACTGTTTTGTTGAAAGAAGCTATAAGACCAAACATAACTCAAACATTAGAAAATAATCCTGCAATAATTCACGGCGGGCCTTTTGCTAATATTGCTCATGGTTGTAATTCTGTAATCGCAACTAAAGCCGGACTTAAATTAGCTGACTATGTAGTAACTGAAGCTGGGTTTGGTGCAGATCTTGGTGCTGAAAAATTTCTAGATATTAAATGTAGAAAATCCAATTTAAAACCAAGTTGTGTAGTTATCGTTGCTACAATTAGAGCATTAAAAATGCATGGTGGTATAGCCAAAGATGATCTTAAAAATGAAAACGTTGAAGCACTAAAAAAAGGTTTGGTCAACCTTGAAAGGCATGTTGAAAATGTAAAAAAATTTGGTCTTCCTGTAGCGATAGCTGTAAATCATTTTATAAAAGATACTGACAATGAGGTAAAGGCTTTGGTTGATTTTTGTAATAAATTAGGAATAAAGGCGAGTCTTTGTACCCACTGGGCAAATGGAGGAGAGGGTGCAAAAGAATTAGCTTCGCATGTTGCTGATTTATGTGAAAAAAATGAAAATAAATTTAAATTTTTATACGAAAGTAAAACACCATTGTTTAAAAAAATTGAGACAATTGCAAAAGAAATTTACAGAGCCGATGAAGTTATTGCTGATACAAAAATTAGGGATCAACTTAAAAGCTTTGAAGAAGCGGGATATGGAGAATTGCCAATTTGTGTAGCTAAAACTCAGTACAGTTTTTCAACTGATCCTAATCTCAAAGGTGCACCTACAGGTCACTCATTACCAATTAGAGAAATAAGGCTTTCCTCTGGAGCTGAATTTATAGTTGTTGTCTGTGGAGCAATAATGACAATGCCTGGATTACCAAGGGTACCAGCAGCAGACTCTATTAAACTTAATAAAAAAGGTGAAATCGAAGGGTTATTTTAATTTAATTCATTAAGCCAATTTTTAAGCTCTAACATTCTTTTTTCTTTGTCCGAAACTGAAATTTCTTTTTTGATAAAAGCAATGTGTTTTTGAACTTCTGTATCATCTTTAAATACTTTTCTACTTTCAATTAACCTTTCTTTTCTGAACTCAATAAGATTAATCATTTTTTCATAAGTTATTTCTGGATGATATTGTAGTCCCCAAATTTTTGTCTTATTAACCTCAAAATATAAACCTTGAACTTTATTAATCTTATTTGAGGCTAAACATATTCCTTTATCAGGTATTTTTACCACCTCATCAAAATTGAATGCCGGAGAATTAAATTTTTTATCTTTATTTTTATAAAGCGGATGTTTTATCCCATTGTTGTTTATCTCTATTTCATTTGCTATACCAATATGTGAATTATCCGCCTTTTTGACTTGGCCACCTGCTGCTGTGACTGCTACTTGCATACCCCAACAAATTGCCAAAATTTTTCCTACTTTATTTTGACAATTTTTCATGAATTCAATTTGCCTTCTAATTTCTGGAGTATCATTATAAATATTTAAACTACTTCCACCCCAAATAAGACCATCATACTGCTCGAGTTGATCTGATATTAATTGAATATTTTGATCTGATGAAGGATTAACAACATCAAATGATAGTTCATTAGTAAAATGACTTAAGCTGTCTTTTAAACTTTCTGTATGTGTTTGAATACCATTTTCTGAAAAGCTCTCATTTTCTTCCCTTAAGTTTCCCTCTACAATTAATATTTTTTTCATTCAAACAATTCTCCTGAAATGCTATGTTGATACATCAGTTTAAGATCCTCTTGATTTATTTTTTTTGGATTACCACTTGTAGATGGATCTTCTAAAGCCATCAGAGATAATTTATTTAAATCTAGTTTAGAACAATCCATAATGTCAGATAGTTTATGGGGGATTGCTAAATCTTTTCTTAAATTCAAAATCCACAATAAAAAACTTTCAAAATTTTTATCTAAATCCAAATAATCACAAATTGAGATAATTTTTTTTTCTATAATAGATTTATTAAAAGTTAATACGTACGGCATAAAGATTGCATTACTCAATCCATGATGAATATTATATTGAGCATTAACAGGATGGCTCAATGAATGAATAGCACCTAATCCCTTTTGAAAAGCTGTTGAACCCATTGACGAAGCTGCCAAAAGATTTTGTCTAGCCTCAATATTTTTTCCATCTTTGTATGCAGAAACAAGTGAATTTTTAATAAGTTTCATTCCCTCTAAAGCAATACCATCTGCCATAGGATGAAAGTTTGGTGCACAGTATGCCTCAAAATTGTGAGCTAAGGCATCCATTCCTGTTGCGGCAGTTAACCTCGGAGAAAGTTCAATAGTCAATTTTGGATCTAGAATGACAATTGAAGGTAAAATTTTTGGATGAAATATAATTTTTTTAACACCCGTTTTTTTATTTATGATTGCAGATGCTCGACCAGTTTCAGATCCTGTTCCTGCAGTAGTCGGAATTGCAATTATTGGAAAAATATTTTTATCATTAGCTCTTTTCCAATAATCTCCAACATCCTCAAAATCCCAAATGGGTCTACTTTGACCTGACATAAAAGCTATAGCTTTCCCAACATCAATTGCACTTCCTCCACCAATCGTAATTACGCCATCACAATCATTCTGTTTAAATTCTTTCACACCCTCATCGACATTCTCACCAAATGGATTTCCTGTAAAATTTGAAAATAATATTAACTTTTTAAATTTTTTTTTAATTTCAATAATTACCTCCTTAATAAATGTAAGATTTACTAAATCTTTGTCAGTGACAAATAATGGATTGTTAATCTTTAAATTATGGCAAGCTTCACCTAAATCTTTAACTCTATCTTTGCCTACCCAAACTGTTGTTGGATAATTCCAATTAGATTTCATAATTTTTTAAGTGACTGTAAGTTTTCTATTATTCAATATTGCTCTAAATAAACTAATCATTAAAGGAATTTTTTTCTTATTAATTTTTCTCATAATATATGGGGCAATTTCTCTAACTAACTGTTCTCCTTCAACAGTGTCATTAGGCATAAATCTTTTTTTTGCATTTTTAAATGTATATCCTTTTCCTAAGTAACTGCCCATTTTACTATTTCGACCACCCGCAGCGCTAACATATAAATCACCAACACCAGCAAGACCGAGTGTACTTGTTTCTTTTCCTTTAAAATATTTTGTCAAATATTTCATTTCATTAATTGATCTTTGAAATAAACTTGATGACGTATTTAGACTTTGACCAGCACCTATAATCATTGCATATATATTTTTAATCGCAGAGCAGACTTCTACACCAATAATATCTTTCGAGAATTCATTTAAATAATATTTTGTAGAAATCCTTTTTCCAATTTTTTTTGCAAAATTTATACTTTTATTTGCAATTATTACACTTGTCTGATGTTTTCTCGCCAACTCTTTTGCTAAGCAAGGACCTTTTAAAACTGAGATATTTTTTATCCCAGAAATTTTTTGAAGTTTTTCAGAAATGGTAAAAATTTTCTTACTACTAGATATATATTTTAACCCTTTGGTAAGAACCAACAAAGGTGTATTAATCTTATTTTTCTTCAACTCTTTACCAATAAAGTCTATTCCAGGTAAACTTAATGCAATTACTATTAAATCAAATTTTTCTTTTAATAAATCACCAGAATATTTTCGAAATTTAAGTTTTTTTGGTAAATTCATTTTTAATGCAGAATGGTATTTTCTTTTTGAGGATAATTCTTTTATAAATTTTTTTGAGTACGGCTCAGTAATTACAACATCATTCTTATTTTCCAGGCAGGGAATTGTGAAAGCAGATCCCATAGCCCCTCCTCCAATTATTAAAAATTTTTTCATATTAGTTTAAATTCAAAAATATTAATTAAACAAAAATTTAAAATGCAACACATACGTGAAAATTTTCTATGTCAATTTTCGTATTAAGTCATTATTTTATTTTAAATTTTAATATTTTGTTAGTAAAATAAACTTAATTTTTATTAAATCTTATGAGTAAAGTAGCTATTATCGGTGCAGGTCCATGTGGCTTATCAATGTTAAGAGCATTTGAGCAAGCAGAAAAAAAAGGTGAAAAAATTCCTGAAGTGATTTGTTTTGAAAAACAAGAAGATTGGGGTGGTCTCTGGAATTATAGTTGGCGAACAGGTTCTGATCAGTATGGAGATCCAGTTCCAAATAGTATGTATAGATATCTTTGGTCTAATGGGCCCAAGGAATGTTTAGAGTTTGCTGACTATTCTTTTGATAAACATTTTGGCAAAGCAATTCCGTCATTTCCTCCAAGGGAGGTACTATACGACTATATTGTTGGAAGAGCTAAAAGTGGAAATTTAAAAAATAAAGTTAAATTTAATACAAGAGTCATTAATACAATCTTTAAAAATGAAAAATTTGAAATTAGCTATCAGGACAAAGTAAATGATAAAATTTTAAAAGAAAATTTCGATTTTGTAATTGTCTCAACTGGTCATTTTTCTGTTCCGTTTATTCCTGAATATGATGGAATGAAATCATTCCCGGGAAGAATTATGCACTCCCACGACTTTAGAGACGCAGAAGAGTTTAGAGGTAAAAATATTGTGGTATTAGGCAGTAGTTATTCAGCTGAAGATATTGCGCTTCAATGTAATAAGTATGGAGCAAAAAGTGTAACTATTGGATATAGACATAACCCAATGGGATTCAAATGGCCTAAAGGCATGAAAGAAGTCCATTACTTAGATAGACTAGATGGAAAGAAAGCTATCTTTAAAGATGGTACTGAACAAGTAACCGACGTTATAATTTTATGTACAGGATACTTACACCATTTTCCATTTTTAGAGGAAAACTTACAACTGAAAACAAGAAATAGACTCTATCCACCTAAATTATACAAAGGTGTAGTCTGGCAAGATAATCATAAACTAATGTATCTTGGCATGCAGGACCAATTTCATACATTTAATATGTTCGATTGCCAAGCTTGGTATGCTCGTGATGTAGTTATGGGTAAAATAAAAATGCCTGATAGTAAAGAAATTGAAAATGACATAAACAAATGGGTTGCAATGGAAGAAAAACTTGAAAATCCTGATCAAATGATTGATTTTCAAACAGAGTATACCAAGGAGCTACATGAAATGTCTGATTACCCTAAAATTGATTTTGAATTAATAAGAAAACATTTTAAAGAATGGGAACATCATAAAGTTGAAGACATATCAACTTATAGAGATAAATCTTTCTCATCCCCGGTAACAGGATCTGTTGCACCGGTTCACCACACGCCTTGGGCAAAAGCAATGGATGATACTTTAAAAACTTTTTTGAATAAATAATTAAGTTTTAATCAATACCTAGGTGTTTTTTTCTTTTTTCAACCCAAGATCTTATCAGATTATCAAATATAAGAGCTATAAAAGCTACACAAATACCAAGTGTTAACCCAATCCCAGCACCTTTTTTATCCGATAGTGCTTTTAATATATATTGTCCTAAATCTTCAGTACCAATGAAAGCTCCAATAATTACCATGAATAAAGCAAATACAATTGTTTGATTTATACCAAGCATCATATGAGGAAAAGCTAAAGGAAATTCTATCTTTGTTAGTCTTTGAAATTTATTGACACCAGACATGGTTGCAGCATCGTGTAAACCAGCAGGAACACTTCTCAATCCCTCAATGGTGTATCTAGTAGCAGGTATTGTTGCATAAACTATAACAGCTATTAAAACAGATGTATCCGTAATACCGAATAACATCATCACTGGAATTAGATAAACAAATGATGGGAATGTTTGAAAAATATCACATACTCCTAACATGAAATTAGCAGAGCGTTTATTTTGAAAACATAATGTTCCAACAGTAAATCCAATAGTGCAAGATACAATTACTCCAAATGTTGCCATATAAGTTGTTACTAAAGCTCTATCCCACCAAGGACTTAAGGCAATAAATAGTGTCAATCCACAAACAACTAAAGCTGAACGAATTCCACCAATTAGATATCCCGCACCAACAACTAAAACGATAGTTGCTACAGCTGGCATCCTTAAATATAAAGCTCTCATTGGTTGAAGCACCTCTTGAATGAGCCATGTATTAAATGCTTTAATATAAACAAAAAAAGTATCAAAAATCCAATCAACCCCTTTATTCCAAAAATCAGCAGTTGATATTCCTTTATTATGTGGAACTTCAAATAGATAATTAAAACTACCTTTAAATAAAAAGGTTCCAATATAAGCTAGTACTATTCCAACAATTACTGTTGCTGCAAAAAATAAGATATTTTTATTTCTTTGAAAGAATGTCAGATTACCAAAATAATCTGTTTGTTTATTAGCCCAAGCTAACGACATTTTATCTAATAAAATCGCAATTAAGCTAATACACAGGCCTGCTTCTAGTGCTAATCCTATATTTAACTGATTTAGCGCCAATAGCAGATTAAATCCTAAACCTTTTGCACCAATAAAAGCTGAAATTACTGCCATGGAAAAACACACCATAATGACTTGGTTAACACCAATTAAAATATCTCTTCTTGCAGTTGGAATTAAAACTTTAAACATTAATTGCCAATTGTTACATCCACTCATTCTACCAGCTTCAATAACTTCTGGAGGTACTGCTCTTAAGCCTAATATGGTTAGTAATATCATTGGTGGTATAGCTACAACCATGGTGATTATAACTGCAGCATGATCACCAACTCCAAAAAGAACTAAAGCAGGAACCAATACTGCATATTGCGGCATAGTCTGCATCACCAATAATATTGGATAAAGAGCTTTCTCGACACGTTTACTTTTAAATGCTGCTATTCCTAAGCCTAACCCAAAAATAAACGACAAGGGTGCTGCAACTAATATAAATGAAAGAGTTTGCATAGATGGTTTCCATTGACCAAATATTGAAATATAAATCATCGTTAAACCGGCAAACAATGCTAGACCTTTCCCACTCACTTTATATGAAAGGATTGCTGCACCTGCTGCTACAATAGTCCATGGTAATCCTGGAAGTTCAGCCCAAGGATTTTTATCGATCCAATCCCAACTACTAAATGCCACTATAGTTTCAAGACCACCTAATAAAACCTCTCTTATTAACTGTATTAAGAAAGTCATAAACGCTGTTAAATTTCTACTTATTTGTAAAACTATAGGACGACTTTTAAACTCTTGTGTATCTTCATTCCAAACCTCAATTGGCATCCATTCATTCATTAGGAAAAATAAAGAGTCGTTTATCCAAATAGGTAGCCAGCCTAGTAATGGAGGCAAACGCCAAAAAACATCAAAGGCATAATATCTCACCTCTTTCCCTAAAAACACATAACTACTCTGATTTGGATCTTTTACAAATTCTGCTTGGCCACGGATAAATTTATATGTTTCTGGAACTTCAATAGCGAAACATAAAGCAAAAAATACGATTAATAAGAATAACCATTGAAATGTTTTGGGGTATTTTTTTAAAAATTCCATAATTAATTATTATTTTTTCTTCCTCCAAAAACTGTATTAATAATTTTAGTTGGGTTTATAGAACCCACAATTTCATTTTTATTATCGATCACAGCTACGGCTTTTTCTTGAGTAAGAATTTTTTCTGCAACATTTTCGATTATTTCATCCTTTGAAACTTTTAAATCACCTAAATCATTTTTAGATGCATCCATTACATCTTCAATTAATAAAACTTTTTCTCTTGGAACCTCTTCTGTAAACTTTCGTACGTACTCTGTGGCTGGATTTAAAACAATATTAGCAGGGGTATCTAATTGCTCAATTATACCATCTTTCATAATTGCGATACGATCAGCAAGTTTTAAAGCTTCATCAAAATCATGAGTAATGAACATAATTGTTTTTTGTAATTTTTCTTGAAGTCTTAAAAATTCATCTTGCATTTCTTTTCTTATTAAAGGATCTAAAGCTGAAAATGGTTCATCTAAAAACCAAATATCTGGTTCGACTGCCAAAGATCTAGCGATACCAACTCGTTGTTGCTGTCCTCCAGATAATTCTCTTGGAAAATAGTTTTCTCTTCCATCAAGTCCAACTAGCTTGACCATATCCATTGCTTTACTGATACTATCCTCAGTTTTAATACCTTTAATCTGAAGTGGAAAAGCGATGTTCTCCACAACTGTTTTATGAGGCAGTAAAGCAAAGCTTTGGAAAACCATACCCATTTTATTTCTTCTTAGTTCAATAAGCTCTTTGTTGTTTAGTTGTAATAGATCTTGACCTTCAATGAAAATTTTACCACCTGTTGCATCTGTTAATCTAGATATACATCTCAATAATGTTGATTTACCTGAACCAGATAAACCCATGACAACTAACATCTCACCTTTTGAGACTTCAAATGATGCGTTGTTTACACCTACGATACATCCATTTTTTTGAAAAGTTTTGGCATCAACATTTCCATTTGACTCTTGAAGCATTTTTTTGGCATTTGATCCAAAAATTTTGTAGACATTTTCACATTTAATTACTGTCTCAGCCATAAATTTTAATTAAGTTATATGAAAATAAGGTAAAGTTAAATCCATAATATTGTAACCATTTCACCTTAAAAATTTTTAATAAAATAAACTCTAGTATCAATTCCAGTACTTAAGAAACTTAGGGCCTCACCACTAACAGTTATTGATTCATTTACCCCTACATTGTTTCCGCTTACTGTAAAACCTGCAAAACACTTATTTTTTGTGTCATCCCATTTTACAAACGTCTCATCAATTTTATTTCCGTTAATTGTATAAATTTCATGAGCTCTAAAATTTAAAAAATTTGCACCCATTATCGCACGTTGTGGGATCAACTTTGTTGCCTTACAAACTTGTTCATATACTTCATCACTTAGTTTAAAATGATCAGTGCCATCAAATGTAACTAATATGCCAGAAGGAAGTTTTGAAATAAGCTCACTTAATTTTTTCTCTTGAGCAATTCTTTCCTCCTCAAGTTTCATTTTTCTTACCAATTCATCACCTCCACCAAACATAATGTTTAAAACGAAAAAAGATGATATGACTATTAGGATAATAATTACTAACCCACCAAATTGTTTGGTGAATTCAGGTAAATTTTTAATCTTATCTAAGTTACTTTCTTTTGACATTTAATCTTGTAATTTACCATTTTTCCAAATTCCAGATTTCACTGATCCATCAGCCCAAGTAAAAGTTCCTTTACCATTCATAAATCCTTTAGCCCATTCACCTTCATAAGTTGACCCATCGGGAAATGTCAAAATACCAATTCCACTCCATTCACTATTCTTGAATTCGCCTTTATAAATATATCCATTTGGCCAAGTCTCAACACCTTGACCATTTTTTTTTGTACCTACCCACTCTCCTTCGTAAGTTGTTTTGTCAGTGTAAACCCACTTACCGAAACCATTTTCACAATTACCCTCCTTACATCCGGTGCTTCTAGCTAAAGCAACCGATGAAATTAAGAAACTTAAAATTATGGTGAGAAGAAATTTTTTCATGAACATAGTTTACACAAAAACAATTAAAAAAAAATTAGACTTTTTTGTCATTTTTAGTGCAAGAATAAATAGAAATATATTTTTCAGAATTTTCACTTTTTATATTTTTGGTAATTTCGTGAATTAATTCACCTGTTTTCCTAGTAATAATACCTGACTCAGAATAATTTTTTTCTTTATCGATAGATTTAAATAAAACCACATCTTTATTTACAACCTTTACATTTAACGATTCAGACTCAGAAAGAAATAATGTTAATCCCGTTATTAAAAGAGTTTGTGGTTTTTTTGATTGAATTTTAAATTTGTCTAAATCTTTTTCTTTTAAATCTTTTGCCAGAAAAGTTTGATAATTATATTCGGAATTTTTAATAATTTTTTTTTCTAAAGAACACTTAAACTCAAGATTAATGTCTTCATTAATATTTATATCTTTTGCTAAAACTCCATTAAAAAAAAAGAAATTTACAAATATAAAAAGTAATATTTTAATCATAAATTTTATCTAAAAAAAAATCTCCCCCAACGTTGTTGGGAGAGATTTAAAGATTTAATAGCTCTTAACCTTATTTAGTAAAAGCTTGCCAAACTTTCTTATTGTCTGCTAACCATTTTTTAGCTGCATCCTCATGAGTCATTTTGTCAACGTCAACTAAAGCTGCCATTGCACCAATTTGACTTGTTGAGAACGAAAGTTTTTTAAATGCCGCTGCTGCTTTTGGATGAGTTTTTGGAAAGTCAGCATTAACTGCTTTTTTCAAATAACCATCTGGCGAACCACATTTTCCATCACCACCATCCTCTGGTCTACAACCAGCTGTGTATGGAGGAAAGTCGATAAATGTAAAACCAGCACCATCAGTAAAGTTTGGTGTCCAGTTGAAGATGATTGTTCCTCTTCCTTCTTTTTCAGCTGCGGCTAACTCTGCCCATAAAGCATCTGCACTTCCAGCAAATTTAACCCACCATAGATCACCTAAACCTAAAGCGTCAACCCTTTGTGGAATTAAATCACCATGCCATGTTTGTGGACCTTCCAACATTCTTCCTTTTCCATTTGGAGAGTCAGGTGTTGTAAAGTTTTTTGCACAATCTGGATTTTTTAATGCTGTCCAATCTGGTAAACCAGGACATAATCCTTTTTCAGCAACCCAATTAGGATAACCCATATCCTCTAGAGTTCTTGCCTCATGATCTCCCCAATCTAACAAACCACCTTTATCTAAAGCAGTTGTGAATGATTTACCAAAAGCAGATTCCCATACCTCGTGAGATATAGTTACATCACCAATTCTAATTGACTCGTATACTGCTTGAGAGTCAGCATTAACGTATTTTACGTTATTACCCATACTTTCGAACATTCCACCAATAACATAGGCCATTACAATTTGACTTGACCAGTTATGTGTCGGAATAACGATGGGTTTTTTACTATCTGCATTTGCTATACCAGCGAAACTTACCGCTGAGATTATCATTGCAGATACAAATGATATTATTTTTCGCATTTATTCCCCTTTCTTAATATTAAGTGTGAATAGTATGTGCCTAAGTAAAATGATAGTCAACTAATAGATATTTATATAATATAATAATAGATATAAAAAATGTCGCTGACTACATTAGATATAAAAGAACCTGGTCTAAATATACTACCACCTGGAGTTGAAAGACACATTGTAAACGCTGGTGGGCTTACTGGTTTACAAATTTTTCCAGATGACGAAATAGAAATCATTAATGATGAAGGAAATCAGATTTGTGAAATAATTTGTTTCGACAAAGATGGAAAATCTGAACTCGCAATTTTGAATTTGAAAGAAAATAGTAACAAAAGTTTTATTAAGGAGATTTTAAAAAAAAAGGATGAAAGTTCTTTAGCTACAAATTTTCAATTAAAAAAAAGAAATCTAGATTTAAATAAATCGCACTCTTCAATTTTATTTGATGAAAAAACACCTAGTGGTGAAAAAATTAAATTAAAATCTAAAGATAAGTGCTACGTTATTTTCTCTGCACCACAAAATGACATGTTGGTAAGTGAACAAAATCCATCTGGTGATTTAATATTATTTGTAAAAAGAGCTAAAATTACGAATGATAAAGAATTATCAATAATTCCTGACCCCGTTTTTGAGCCACATTACGAAAAAAATATTGATAGACAAACTGCTATTTCCTTTCAGGTAAAAGAAGGTGATTACATCCAAATTATTAGTCCAGCAGGTAGACAATGCTCTGACTTTGTTGCATTTGATACAAGAAAACTTGATAAAAAAATTGAAAAAGGACTTGATTGGCAAACCACACGAACCTTCATGGGTAACACTTTTCCCGGGCCAGGATTGTTCTCAAAATTTTATGACACAGATCATGAACCTTTAGTTGAAGTGATTAGAGATACAGTTGGTAAACATGATACATTTAATTTAGCTTGCACATCAAAATATTACGAGGATGCAGGTTATTTTGGTCATCCAAATTGTTCGGATAATCTTAATAATGCAATGGCCACATATGGAGTTGAAAAACAAAAAGGTTGGCAAGCCATCAATCTATTTTTTAACACCTCAGCAACTGGTTTAAACTCTGTCATTTCTGATGAATCATTTGCAAGACCTGGAGATTATGTGATGTTTAGAGCATTAAAAGATTTAACTATTGGAACGACAGCATGTCCAAGTGATATTGATGCATGTAATTCATGGAATCCCACAGATATTTTTGTTAGAACCTATGACAAAAAAAAAGAATTTTCAAAATCATTTGCTTTTAGAATGAAAACAGACTCTGAAAAAAAACTTACTAGAAATTCTGGGTTTTATGAAAGAACATCAAAATTAACTAGAAATTTTATTGATGCTAGAGGTTTTTGGCTTCCAAATGATTACACAAAACATGGTGTGGTAGAAGAATATAATGCGTGCAGAGAGAATGCTGTTTTAATCGATTTATCGTCATTGAGAAAATTCGAAATTATAGGTCCAGATGCCGAAGAATTAATGAATTATACTTTAACTAGAAATATTAAAAAACTTGCTGTTGGACAAATTGTTTATTCAGCAATGTGCTATGAAAACGGAATGATGTTCGATGATGGCACTTTATTTAGATTAAGTGAAACTGGATTTAGATGGATTTGTGGAGACGAGTATGCAGGGGAGTGGCTTAAAGAAGTTGCTCAAAAGAAAAAGTTTAAAGTAAATATTAAAAACTCAACAGATCAAATTAGCAATGTTTCCATTCAAGGTCCGAAAAGTAGAGAAATTTTAAAAAAAATGATTTTTGCGCCTCCAACACAGCCTGCAATCGATGAGTTAGAATGGTTTAGGTTTTCAATTTGCAGAGTTGAAGAACTTCAAGGAATACCATTAATTGTATCTAGAACTGGTTACACTGGTGAACTTGGTTATGAGATATGGTGCCATCCAAAAGATGCACCAAAAGTATGGGATAAACTTATGGAGTATGGCAAAGATGATAATTTAATACCTGCTGGATTTGCTGCTTTAGATAAATTGAGAATTGAAGCAGGTTTAATTTTGTTTGGAAACGAATTTGATGGTCAACAGGATCCGTTTGAAGCTGGAATTGGTTTTGCAGTACCTCTCAAATCAAAGGAAGAAGATTTTATTGGTAAAAGTGTTTTGAAAGAAAGAAAAGCAAATCCACAAAAAAAACTTGTTGGTCTTGAGTTGATTGGTAAAGAACCTTCAGGTCATGGTGATTGTGTACATGTAGGAAGATCTCAAGTTGGTGTAATTACAAGTGGTTGTTTATCAACTACTCTCAACAAAAATATAGCTTTATGTAGAATTGATAATCAATATTCTGAAATAGGCACCGAGGTAGAAGTAGGTAAAATTGATGGTCATCAAAAAAGAATTTCTGCAAAAGTGGTTGCTTTCCCACACTTTGATCCTAAGAAAACTAGAGTTAGATCTTAATGCCCAAAACAGCAAAAGATTTATTAGAATTTTGGGAAGATCAGATGAAACTTTCTCATACGTCTAGTAACTATTTTTTTAGAAAATCACCTTCCCATTATCATATGATGCTTTTAGTTATGCACGCTTATAAATATAAAGAGGACTTAACAGTTGAAGAATTAAAGACTAAATTGTTTAAAACTTCACGTCCTAAGTCAGCTTTAATGATTAATGAGGCATGTGAAAAAGGTTTTTTTTTCCTAGAAAAAACTTCTGGAGACCAGCGAAAAAAGCACATAAAGCCAAGTGTATCTTTTATTGAAGAATTTAATAAATACATTGAAACCCTCAAACATCTAAGTTTTTAAAGCTTTATTATTTTTACTTATATTTTTTATATATATAAAAAATTATATATTTACGTCGCATGAAAAATAAAGATGTGAGTATGTCATTACCGACAAAAGCAAAAGTAGTAATTATCGGTGGGGGGATCCACGGATTAAGTACTGCTTGGAAACTATCCGATACATATAAAAATCCAGGAGATATTGTTGTTTTAGAAAAGAAAGATACTGCGGCAGGTGCGAGCGGCATAGCTTGTGGTGTTGTTAGAAATAATTATTTTCAACCAGCAATGAGAGAATTAATGGCCCATTCAGTTTCAGTTTGGGAGAGTGATCCAAAAGCATTTAAATATAATCCAGTTGGTTATTTACAAATATCACCTGAAGTTATGCATGAGGATGTCGCAAGTATTTATGAACAACAAAAAGCAATTGGTTATGAGTCTGAATTTATAGAAGGTGAGAAAGATTGCATGAATTATATGAAGGGTATCTTTGATGATTGGCAAGCTCAAGGAATCACATCTATTCTGCATGAAAAAAAAGGTGGATATGCTTTTAATAAAGATTCAATTAAAGCACTTGAAAATAAATCTACCTCAAATGGTGTTCAAGTGATGAAGGGTGTTAGAGTTACAGGTTTTAAAAGAGGCAGTAATAGTAAAGCTGTAACTGGAGTAGAAACAGACAAAGGGACAATTGATTGTGAACAAGTCGTAATTGGTGCAGGACCTTGGGCAAGAGATTTTTGGAACATGTTAGAGTTACCCAAAACTGCAAACATTAAAGGTAAAGATGGTAAGATGCATGTTACTGACATGTGGACTTACTGGATGCTTCAAGAGGGTGTAATTGGAGTAGAGCCAGATTTCTTAAAAACAAATGATGGTAAACAACCTCCTGTAGTTCATGTCGACTCTACTGCGCCATTATATTCAGATAAAACAAAAAAATTAATTACAGATAAAATTTGGGGGATTTATTATAAGCCTGATATTGAAGGTTTAGGTGTTCAAGGAGGAACTTCTCCTTACATTGTTAAAAAACATTTCGATCAAGTAAACGTTGATCCATATGGGATTGAGTCACCAGAGTATCAAACAACTGATGCTTTTAGTGAAATGTGGTGTTCAGCTTTAGCTCATTGTCAAAAAAGATTTGAAGGGAAATCAGATTTGTATAGAAAAGGTCCCTCAGGTGGACTTGGGTGTATGACCCCTGACTCTTTTCCGATCTTCGATAGATTTTTTGAAAATGTTTATATGATTGCTGACGCTAACCATGGATACAAAATGATTGGTGTTGGCGAACTAGTGGCAAAAGAAATTCTCGGTACTGAAAGTGATTTATTAAAACCATTTAGATTCAACCGTTACGAGAAGGGAGAATTGCACCCTACTTCGAACAGTCCGTTTCCTTGGAGCTAAACTTCAAGCCTAGACACTAATAAATTTTTCAGTTACGCTTGAATAAATTTATAATTCATTGAGGGGAAAATGACGGATCTAGAAAAACACGTAAACCGACCAGGTAGAGATAAGCAAGTCAAAAAAGTCAGAGAAAAAATAAACGAATTAGGAATAACCTATATTTATTATCAATTTATTTCTGTAACAGGAAGAGTGGTTGGAAAAGGAATACCCGCTGATCATTGGGAAAGAACAGCTGAAAAAGGTTTCCAATTAGTTTACGGAGCAACTGCGAACTTATTTTTAGATCGACACAACAACTATATTGGTTATGGACCAGAGGCTATGGAATTGGTAGGGATTCCTGACCCTGAAACTTTTTGTCAGTTACCGTGGGATAAAAGAGTTGGAAGAGTTTTTGTAACTTGTTTTAGAAACAGAGAAGAAAGAAATAATCCTGGAGGTCATTTGACTTCTGATTGCAGAGGAAATTTAAGAATTTTCATGGATGAATTTCAAAAGAAACATGGTTTAGAACTAAGAGTAGGAACTGAGCCAGAAATGATGTGGTTGACTAAAAATGATGATGGAACTCCAACAGGAAAAGGATTTTCTAAACCATTTTGTTATCACATAGACCAATTTGAATCATTAAGACCTGTGTTTATGAAAGTAATTGAGTATGCAAAAGCAATGGGTCTAGATATGATTCAAGGGGATCACGAAGATGCACCTGGTCAATTAGAATTGAACTGGACATATGATAACGTTTTAAGAAATGCAGATAGACTATCAACTTACAGACAAATATGTGCTCAAGTTGCAAGAGAACATAATCTAATTGCATGTTTTATGACCAAACCATTTATGGGAGTTTCGGCGAGTGGTTGTCATACTAATATGTCTTTATGGAAAGGTGGAAAAGTTAAAACAAATAAACTTGGACACAAATCTTTACCAGGTGTTGAAGAAGTTTTTGGTTATGTGGAAGGCGGAACAAATACTTTCATGCCAGATACTAAGGATATGCAGTTACCTGGAAAAATTGGATTACAATCAATAGCAGGTATTATGGAACATTTACCAGCTTTAACAGCGTTAGGATCTTCAACTGTAAACTCATATAGAAGATTATGGGATCAAGGTTTTTGGGCTCCTGTTTATGCTGACTGGGGTTATCAAAATAGAACTTGTGGATTGAGAGTATCAGCACCGGGTAGATTTGAATACAGATCGGTAGACTCAATGCATAATCCATATTTATTAGGCGCAGCCTTATTGAAAGCATGTGATCATGGAATTAGTAAAAAGATGCAACCAGCAGCTCCAGAGTCTAGAAATATTTATGAAGCTCAAAAGGCAGGTAAAGATGTTAAGAAACTTCCTTTGAGTTTAGGTGAGGCTTTAGAAAGATTATCAGAGGATGAAATTATTAAATCTGCAATGCCTGATGAGATGTATAAAGTTTTCCATTGGTATAAAAATGATGAATGGGAAAGATTTTTAGGTGCAACAACTCAATGGGATTTAGATACTTATTTAGATTGTTTACCATAATAAATACAGAGAGAGAAATATATGTGCGGAATAGCGGGATTAATTCATAGAGGAAAATCATCCAACGTTGGTCATGAACTTCAAGGAATGTTGCAAGCCTTAAAACATCGTGGAGAAGATTCAACTGGTTATGCGTTGTATGGTGATACAGATGGCAAAAATTTCATCATGAGATTTAAAGTTGGTGAAAACGTTGGTGAAGGAAGTACGTCAGTTGCTGAAGATGTATCTGTATACGATGAAAGAAAGAAAATTGTTGACAGTTATCTTGCAGAAATGGGCGCAAAAATAATTAAAGAGGAAAGAATACTCCCTTACTCATTAAGATATGAAATTGAATACAATAAAAAAGATTTATTAGAGTTTTCACAAAAAATAGAAAGTATTCCTGGTGTTGAAATTTTATCTATGGGTAAATCATTAGAAGTAATCAAAGATCTAGGGAATGCAAAAATGGTTTGCGATAGATATAACTTAGATAAACTTGTTGGTACTCATGCAATTGGACATGCGAGAATGGCTACTGAGTCTGGTGTAGATATTAAATCTGCTCACCCTTTTTGGGGATATCCTTTTAGTGATGTGTCCGTTGTTCACAATGGTCAACTAACGAATTATTGGAATAATAGAAGAGCTTTAGAAAATAAGGGAATGAGATTTATGTCAGAATGTGACTCTGAATTGATTGCAGTTTACCTCGCTGAAAAAATGAGAGATGGAGCTTCATTAGAAGAAGGAATGAAAGAGTCATTAACAGGTCTCGATGGTGTATTTACTTATTTTGTTGCCACAAAAGATTCTTTAGGGATGGCTAAGGATACAATGGCCGCAAAACCTTTAGTTTTATATGAGTCTGATGATTTAGTAGCAATGGGTTCAGAGGAGATAGCTATAAGATCAATTTTGCCACAAGAAATTGATACTTATGATCCATTCGATGGAGAGGTTAAAGTATGGCAAATTTAAAAAACGTAACCAAAAAAACAAAAGCCCAGGCGATGGGGATGCACTCAGAAGTTTTAACTGGAAGAACTCAACAGAAATTTTTTAATCCAGATGAAGCAGAAAATTTTTATTACTTTGGAACTTATGATGTCGATTTTAATAAAAGAACAGATCTTGATGTAAAAAATATGACAGCAGCTGAAGCTAATAAAGAACTCGATAATTTAATGAGCCAGGGCTATGGAACAATTGTCATCAAAAATCCTCAAGGAAAACACAGTCTAGGTGTTGGAATTTTGAATAAATTGAATTTAATTTTTGAAGGCAGTTTAGGATACTTTGGTATGGGCTCTAGCGATGGTCCAATTGTAAGAATCAATGGAAGAGTTGGTTGGTCATGTGCAGAGAATCTAATGGCTGGAAAAGTTGTAATTGAAAAAAATGCAGGGTCTTGTTTTGGAGCTGCTATCAGAGGTGGTGATTTAATTTGCAAAGGTAGTGTCGGTGCAAGAACTGGCATCGATATGAAAGGTGGAACTATCATTATTGGTGGTGACGCTGGCGCATTTACTGGGTTTATGATGCAAAGAGGAAGAATAATCATATTGGGAGATGTCGGCATAAATTTAGGTGATTCGATGTATGATGGGACAATTTTCGTAGGTGGAGAAATTGGGTCATATGGTAGTGATGCAGTAGATTCAGAGTTGACGCAAAGCGATCAAGATTGGTTAAGAAGAAAACTAAGAGTTGCTGAAATTGGTGAAAACTTTGATGTGAGTAAAATGAAAAAAATTGTAGCTGGTAAAAAACTTTGGAATTACGACAACTTAGAACCTGCTGAGAAAAAAGGAGCAATTTAATGGCTAAGAAAAAAAAGAAAAAAAACGGAAAATCAAATGGTAACGTTGGCGGTAAAGCCGATGTTCACGTAAGCAGCAATGGATCAAGAAACAAAAGTTTACTTGGTCACAATGCTATATTTACCCCAGAGGTAATTGATGACATCCATATTAAATCTCAGTTAGGAAGATACAGAATGCGTGGAATGGCATTAATGAAAAAAATTCCTACATTTGATGATCTAGTTTTCTTACCAGGAACTTTAACTAGGTTTGTAATTGAAGGTTACAGAGAAAAGTGTGAAACCAAAACTGTGATTGGTCCAAGATGTGAGAACCCAATTGAATTAGATATACCAGTTTATATTACTGGTATGAGTTTTGGTGCTTTATCTTATGAAGCTAAAACAGCACTTGCTCGAGGTGCAACAATGGCCGGAAGTGCTACTTGCTCTGGTGAAGGTGGAATGATTCCTGATGAAAGAAGATATTCTGAAAAATGGTTTTATCAATGTATTCAATCTAGATACGGATTTAACCCACATCATGCACAACTAGCAGATGGAATTGAAGTATTTATTGGACAAGGTCAAAAAGTTGGTATGGGAGGACACTTGATGGGTCAGAAAGTTACTGACCAAGTAGCTGAAATGAGATCATTACCATCAGGAATTGATCAAAGATCTCCTGCAAGACACCCTGATTGGTTAGGTCCTGATGACTTAGCATTGAAAGTTGAAGAATTAAGACAACTAACAAAAAATAAAGTGCCAATTCAATTAAAATTAGGTGCATCAAAAGTTTATGATGATGTTCGTATGGCTGCAAAATGTGATCCAGACTCTATTTACTTAGATGGTATGGAAGGATCAACAGGTGCAGGTCCACACATTGCTGCTGCCAATACAGGTATTCCTGGTATCGCAGCTATAAGAGAAGCAAGAAGAGCTTTAGACGATGTAGGTAAAACTGGAAAAGTTACATTAATTTATGCTGGTGGTGTAAGAGATGGTGCAGATATGGCAAAAGCTTTAGCACTAGGTGCTGATGCAATTGCGATTGGTACTGGTTCAATGATCGCATTAAATTGCAATAAAGACATTCCAGAAGCTGATTTTGAAAAAGAAATGGGTGTTAAAGCAGGTGAATGTTATCACTGCCATACAGGAAGATGTCCTGTAGGTGTTGCAACTCAGGATCCAAAATTAAGAGCGAGACTAAATCCTGATGATGCTGCATTGAGAGTTTATAATTATCTTCATTCAATGACACTTGAAGCTCAATTGTTAGCTAGAGCATGCGGTAAAACGAATATCCATTCTCTAGAACCTGAAGATTTAGCAGCGTTAACATCTGAAGCTTCTGCATTAGCTAAAGTTCCATTAGCTGGAACGAACTATACAGTTGGTGTTGATAACTTCCATAAGATCTAGATTTTAATATGGCAAAGAAAAAAAATAAAAAAAAAGAAGCCTCTAGTCAGCTAGGTAAAAAAAAAGAAACTGCTAGAGAAAAAATGATTGGTCAGTCGATTGGTTATCGATATGACGTAAATCTTTTACCAGATTATAAAAAAATCACTCCTTTTTTAAAAAAATACATTGAAGCAATGGGATGGGATGATCTTAACTGGTTAGAGGATGTGCACATGGGTTATGAGGAAGGTAAACCAGCAGTGTTTTGTAGGAATGCAAATGGATGGGTAACAATTCCAAAATCAATAAAGCTACCAAATAACCAACAAGACAGAGACATGATTGCAAGAGAATTACTAGTTAAATTTCAAATGTCACCAAAACATCCTCTTGTTGATTTAAAAAAAGCTTACCTAAAATTTTAAGTTCTCAATCTTAAGTTGATTTTTTTTTTAAACCTTACACATATGTAAGGTTTTTAAGCTCTGTTTCATTTGTAACATATCTTAAAATTTAATAGGCTTTTGAAAAAACTAATATGGAGAGAGAATATGACTGATCAGTTAGGTGCTCTTACTACTATATTTACAGAATTTTACTACTGGATAACAGTAGTGCTGATGTTTTTAATTCACGTCGGTTTCTGTATGTATGAAGTCGGAGCTTCTCGATACAAACACCATCAACATACTCTTATGAAAAACACGATGCTGATACCTCTAGTAACAGTAACTTGGTTTTTATTTGGTTGGTGGATTTACTGGGCTTTCCCAACAGGACCTGGGATAGCACCTTCAATAATGAACGAAAGTACAGCTTTAATCACTGATGATAGTTTGTTTAGTGCAAAATTTCAGGTGGCAACAAGTAGTATAATGGCAGTGAACCTTGGAGATCACATCAATGGTGTTTTCTGGGCAGCTTTTTTATTATTTTCTTGGACTGCTGCATCTATCGTTTCAGGAGCGATTATTGAAAGAATAACCACTTTTGCTTTTGGTATTTTAGCAATAGCAATTGGCTCGGTTTTCTGGACAATCGATGCTGCTTGGGGATGGCATTTTGATGGTTGGATGCTTAAAATTTTAGGATACCACGATGCATATGCATCAGGAGTAATTCATGCAATTGCGGGTGGATTTGCTCTTGGAGTTCTAATGGTTTTAGGACCGAGAATTGGAAAATTCTCATCAAGTGGTGAACCAAGAAATATTGGACCAAGAAATCCTTGGCTAGTAACAATTGGATTATTTCTAATTTATACTGGTTTCTGGGGATTCTATGCGGCATGTAATATACCAATATTTGATCTTGGACCTGAGTACGGTATGGAAGGTATATCGTATTGGACAGCTACAAACATATATGTAACTCCGACTACACTAAGTGGTATTACTTTTAACTTCTTGATGTCATTATCAGGAGGTTTATTAGCCGGATATTGGATTGCTAAAGGTGATCCTTTCTGGACATACTCTAGTGGACTAGCGGGTATCATCTGTGCTTCGGCTGGAAATGATTTATATCATCCAATACAATCAATGATCATAGGTATGATCGGTGTTGTTATTTCGTACAAACTACATTACTGGGTTGAACGTAAGTTCAAAATTGATGATGCAGTAGGTGCAGTAGCAGTTCATGGTTATGCAGGATTTATTGGTTTAGTTATATGTGGTTTTGTTCTAAATGGTTATCCATCATCTGGTTATAGTGTTGGGGCTATGTGGGACGGAACAACTTATGCTTCTATAAATCCACTTGGAATGTTCATTGGAGCAATAATTATGTTTGTTGTTCTTGGACTAATCCCAGGCTACATCATAGCTAAAGTTCTACACGGAATGGGTAAACTTAGAATTCCGCGTGAAGTTGAAATAGCTGGATTAGACTATGAAATAATGGAGACTGCTAAATCAGATGAAAAAGCAGTCGCGTCCGCAACCAGGTAAAGGAGGAAAATATGGCGACAGTTACAAATTGGATTGATCACCTAAATAAACCTGCAGATCAAGTAGCAGGTGCTATTTATCCTGGTGCTGGATCTAGTGAAGGCTTATTGGTAATACTTGCTATTATCGTATGGGTTGGTTGGCACGTCTTAACTTCAAAATCTGAAAGTGAAGAACTGGAAAGATTAGCGAGAAAAAGACATGGTGCAAATGACCATAAAAGCAATATTACTGATTGGTAATATAAAGTAAAATTTGGGCGCTACATTAATTTGTAGCGCCCTTTTTAATCTAAAAAATCATAATGTCTGACGAAAATAATAATGAAGAATTAAGACCAAGAAAAATGCGTGGTGTAGCTTTCCCAAAAGCTAAATATGGAGTTATCCTGGCCATCATAATTATTATAGTTGTAAATCTGGTTTATTATAAAGAAACAATTTTTTCTTTTTTCAAATAACTATGTTACCCTAATACATGGCAAAAAATTTATTCAAAATTGCTAAACAAAAAAAAATAAAATATTTTTTAATAAGTTTTGTAGATTTATTTGGAGTTTTAAGATCAAAATTAGTTCCAGCTAATGCGATAAAAGAAATGCAAACAGCGGGTGCGGGTTTTGCTGGTTTTGCTGCATGGCTTGACATGACTCCAGCAGATTCTGATATGTTTGGTATTCCTGACCCAGATAGTTTAATTCAATTACCTTGGAACAAAGAAGTTGGTTGGTTAGCATCAGATCTCTGGATGGATGGAAAACCCGTAGAAGCCTCACCAAGAATAATGCTCAAAAAACAAATTAAAGAGCTTGCAAAACGAGGTTTAACGATGAAATCGGGTGTGGAGTGTGAATATTTTTTAATTTCAGAAGACGGGAAATCCATAGCAGATCCAAGAGATACACAATCAAAACCTTGTTATGATCAATCTGCATTAATGAGACGATATGAGCTTATAAAAGAAATTTGTGATTGCATGATAGAAATGGGATGGGGTCCTTACCAAAACGATCATGAGGATGCTAATGGTCAATTTGAAATGAATTGGGATTATTCAGATTGTTTAACAACAGCTGATAGACATACTTTCTTTAAGTACATGGTAAAAACAATTGCTGAAAAACACGGACTAAGAGCAACATTTATGCCTAAACCTTTTCAAAATTTAACGGGCAATGGTTGTCATGCACACATTTCTGTTTGGCAAGGTAAGAAAAATAAATTTTTAGATCCAAAAGATAAACTGGGTTTAAGTAAAATGGCATATAATTTTTTAGGAGGAGTAATCAAGAATGCCTCATCGTTATCAGCTTTCTTTAATCCTACAATCAATAGCTATAGAAGAATAAATGCCCCACCAACAAAATCAGGGGCGTCATGGTCTCCAAGTAGTATTTCTTACACTGGAAATAACAGAACTCACATGATAAGAATTCCTGATCCCGGTAGATTTGAATTAAGATTAATGGATGGGTCTGCTAATCCATATTTATTACAAGCTGGAGTTTTAGCTGCTGGATTACATGGTTTAAAGAATAAGATTAATCCAGGAAAACCCTTGCATTGTAATATGTATACGGACTATAAAAAATATCCTAATCTTCCAAAGCTTCCAAATGAATTAAAACAATCACTAGCAAAATTAAAAAATAATAAGGAAATGAATAAAAGTTTTGGTAAAGATACTATTAATAGCTTTGTTAAACTAAGAAGTTCAGAGATTAAAGAATTTAATAGGAAAGAAAAATTTAATAAATCAAAGCCCGTCACAAAATGGGAAAGTCAAAATACTTTAGATTGCTAAAGTGAATTGGAAGTTAACGAAATTTTTAATCAACGACAATTTTAAATTCAAAAGAAATTATGTCCTTAAATATTTACCTTCAACTATGCTTTCCAATGCTTTTAAGTCAATTTCTAGTTGGAGAAGTTATAGAGCTACTCCTCTTTTAAGACTTAATAAACTTCAAAAAAATTTAGAGCTCAAAAATATTTTTTACAAGGATGAGTCTAAAAGGTTTCATTTAAAGTCTTTCAAAGCTCTTGGTGGTGCTTATGCAGTAGAAAAAATATCTAAAGGAAAAAAAAAAATTACAATTTCCTCTGCAACTGCAGGTAATCATGGTAGATCGGTTGCGTGGGGAGCACAAAGATTAAAATTAAAATGTAAAATATTTGTGAGCCAATATGTGAGTGAAACAAGAGTAAATGAAATTAAAAAATTTGGTGCTGAAGTCATAAGAGTTAAGGGAGATTATGAAAACTCACTTAAAGAATGCCAAAAACTATCAAAAAAAAACAATTGGAAAATTGTCCAAGATGTATCTACAAAAAATTATAAGTATGTTCCTCAACTTACTATGGCGGGATATTCAATCATGATTAAAGAAATCTCCAAACAAACTAATCAGTATATAACTCATATATTTCTGCAAGCAGGTGTTGGAGGATTAGCGGCCGGTGTAGTATCTGGTGTTGCAAAATATTTTAAAAGAATCCCTAAAATCATAATCGTCGAACCTGATCAAGCTGATTGTGTACTTCAAAGTATTAAAAGTAATAAACTAAAAAAAATTAGAATTAAAAAAGAGAGCATTATGGGTGGAATGTCGTGCAATGAGATGTCTTTGGTACCATGGCAAATATTAAAAAGTGCTAGCGATTGTTGTGTATCGATCTCAGATAAAAATATTGCAAAAACGATAGCTGGCCTAAAAGATAAAAAGTTTAGCACGATTTCTATTACAGGAGGAGAGTGTGCAGCTCCAGGAATTATTGCTTTGATCGGAATATGTAACAATATTAAAGCTAAAAAATTCCTTAATATTAATGAAAGCTCAAATATTCTAGTCATAGGATGCGAAGGAAATGCAGATGTAAAACTCTACAAACAACTGCTATCTAAAGGTAGAAAATAGGATTTCTATGACAAAAAATGCCATTACATGGATTAGAGAAGATTTTAGAATTGAGGATAACCCTGCTCTTGCCTATGCTACGCAAAATCATGAAAATGTAGCTGCCCTATATATCTATAACAAAGCTGACTTTGATAATAAAAGAGAAGCACAAAAATGGTGGCTTTCAAAATCTTTGGCAGTATTCCAGTCAGAACTATTGAAATATAAAATCAATCTTCAGATATTAGAAGGTGATGAATTGGAGGTCTTCTCTAAGATAAAAAAAAAAGATGATGTCTCAATATATTGGAACAAAATTTATGAGCCTGATGTAATTGCAAGAGGAAAGAAAATCAGAGATATCTTTATTAAAAATGAAATTGAATTTAAGTATTTTAAAGGAAACATTTTAAATGAATTTCAAGAGGTAACAAAAAATGATGGCACTCCATTTAAAGTATTTACCCCATTTTGGAGAAATGCTGAACAAAAATTTTTAGGCTTACCTCCAAGTAAAAATTATGTTGTTAAGAAAAAATCGAAAATTTATTCTTTATTTAAAAATTCTATTGAACCTACTAAAATTCTACCAAAAAAAAACTGGTATAAGAAATTTGAAAATTATTGGAATGTATCTGAAAATGACTCGAAAAAGATCTTAAATAACTTAATTGCAAATAAAATAAAAGATTATGGAACTGCTAGAGATTATCCATCAATAGAAGGTACATCCAAGTTATCTCCTTATATTAAACATGGACAAATCCATGTGAATACAATTTGGAAAAAATGCAGTGAAATGAAATCTAAAGGAATTGGGTATAGAAAATATGTTAATGAGTTAGGTTGGCGGGAATTTTCACATAGCTTAATAAATTATTTTCCAGAGTTTTTAAAAGGAAATTATAGAAAAGAATTTGATAAGTTTCCTTGGGTTAAAAATGAAAAGTTTTTAAAGGCTTGGAAATCTGGAATGACAGGTTATCCAATTGTTGACGCTGGTATGAGAGAACTTTATGAAACAGGATGGATGCATAATAGAATTAGAATGGTAGTTGGATCTTTTTTAGTAAAACATTTAAGGATAAATTGGACTGAAGGAGAAAAACATTTTCGAAACTGCTTACTTGATTTTAATAAAGCTAATAATGTTGCACAATGGCAATGGGTAGCAGGTTGTGGTGCAGATGCTGCACCTTATTTTAGAATATTCAATCCAATTCTTCAGGGAGAAAAGTTTGATAAAGATGGTATATATGTAAAAAAATGGATACCGGAATTAAGTAAAGTCCCAAAAAAATTTATTCATAAGCCTTGGGAAATGGAAATTAAATATCAAGAGGCTATCAAAACAATAATTGGAAAAAATTATCCAAAACCCATTGTCATTCACGAAGAAGCTCGTGCTGCTGCTCTTAAAGCTTTCCAAAGCTTAAAAAATTAAGCTTCACCAAAAAAATGATGAATTATAGTTCTTGTTTGTGGATTCAATCTATGTTCAAAAAGATATATTCCTTGCCAAGTACCTAGTAATAGTTCTTTATTTTTGACACTTAATGAAATTTGATTATTAGTAAGAGCAGACTTGATATGTGCCGGCATATCATCTTTTCCCTCAGTGGTGTGAATATATAATTTATTATTCATCGGCACCAATTTATCAAAATAATTAATTAAATCAGTCTGCACATCTGGGTCAGCATTTTCTTGAACAATAATCGAGGCGCTCGTATGCTGAATACTTAAATTTAAAATTCCATTTTTAAAATTGTTTTTTTCAATCCAATTTAATGTTTGATCAGTAAATTCATACAATCGTTGACCATTGGTATCTATTTTAAGATTATAAAATTCTTGTTTCATATTAATAATTTTTTGATGTTAACTCAAATAAACGGCTAATTGTACGTTTAAATGGTTTTTCTAAAGACTTAGAGCTCGACAATTTTTCTAGACTTTGCTCAGCGGTTACTGCTATTGCTCTATCTTTATCGTAAATTACATCAATAAGAGTTATGAACCTTTGTTGTTGATTTGAGTTAATATCACTAAATTCTGGTACATTTTCAATTATTATAAATTCAGAACTTTCAGCAATTTTTAAATAATCTTCACCACCTAGGTTTTGATCACACAATTCATCAAAATGAAACTTTGAAATCCCTTCATAAAAATTTTTTATTTCGAAATTTCTACCTTTGATATTCAAAACTTTGCGAGATAATTTTTTATTTTTAGTAATTATTCTAGAAAACTTATTTATCTTAAAATTAGTTTCTTGGTTTAAAGGATGGAAATATCTTCGTTTTTCGGTTTCTTTGCTTTTTCTGTAATCATCATCAATTATCAACTCATGCTCTATTGATTTTTCCTGCATTATTTGAATAAAGGGTTTAAATTGATCTCTTTGTAGCCCATCTTTATATAGCTCTGATATTTTTGTGTTTGAGGTCACAATAACCTTAATATTTTGATTAAATATTTCCTGAAATAGTTTGCCTAATATCATAGCATCGACAATATTGGTAACTTGAAATTCATCAAAGAAGATGAGTGAAAATTTTGATTTTAAATCTTTAACAAATACAGTGATTACATTTTCCTCATTTTGATCTTTATTATCATGAACAAAATCATGGAAGTTTAACATAAATTCATTAAAGTGAAGACGTTGTTTTTTTTGATTAACTAGATTAAAAAAAAAATCTAAAATCATAGTTTTTCCAACACCAACACCACCATAAAGATAAAAACCTTTTTTTGAGAATTGTTTGGAAAAAAAATTCAACAAGTTGCTTCTAAAATTTTGTTTATAAAAATTATCTAATTGTTTTACTAAAGTTATTTGATTTGGATTTAACTCTAGATTTTGTGTATTACAATGAGTTTTAAATTTTTCCTCAAGATTTAAAGACATTAATTTTTTTTACTTTTAAAATCAATTCCGTATTCAGATCTTGGTCCTTTCCTTAGTCCAAATGGACCAGATATAAATAATGTTAAAGGCCTCGTCCCAGGTTTTAAGTCTACTCTATGTAAGTTATTTGCAGATCTAAATCCTATATAACCAGGCGGTCGCCAGAATTTTCCTGTGCTTAATGTCTCCCAATATCCTCCTCTAAGTATTATGGTGATATATGGAAATGTATGATTGTGAACACCTTCGCCATGATCATCCGCTAACATTTCATGAATTAGAATATTAAACGGAAACCACTTTGGTCTGTGTCGAAAAATGAGATAATATCTATTCATCCATGGTTTAGCTTCATGATACTTGGGATGTGAAGGACCCCTATCTAAAACAACTTTTTTTCTTCCTATTTTGTCTAAAAATTTTAAAAACATAACTAATCATATTGGGTTATAGAGCCATTTTTAACAATAAATAAATTTTCATCATATATTAAAGGTTTTGATAATAAATCTCTGCCAACTTTTTCAATTTTTATAACATTTCCGGCGCTTAAACTTATAACAATTAAATTTCCATCAGAATTTGTAAGATAAAGATTATTTCCACCTATGGTAAAACCTGTTGGTTTTATTCTTTTTCTTTTTTTTAAATTAAAATTTTTATAAATATCATTAATTCTAATAATATTCCCTTCTTTCTTTTGAATTGTAAAAAGATAGCCGTTTTCAGACACAGTAAAAATAAAATTTTCAATTATAATTGGTGTAAGAATAGAGTTAATTTCACTCATCCAATTCATAGTACCTGATTTTAAATCCACAGAGTAAAATTGATTTTTATTATTAGAAAAATAAATTGAGCTTCCATCACTAACTAGTTTTGAGAAATTAAAACCATATGTTTCATTCATAATATTGCTTGTTTGTGTTGGGAGCTGCCATTGAATTAAACCAGACAAAATATCAACTGCAGTTATATCCCCGAGGGAATTATTATATATCACTAAATTATCTTTAATTAACATTGAGAATTTTGAATTAGACACAGTAAAAGAATCTTCAGTTTTTATATTCCAGCACTCTGTACCATCTTTTAAATAAAAACATCTCAGGGTATTTTTAAAATCAACTACAAAAAATTTGTCCTTAAAAATTTTGATTTCTGAATTAAATGGATATTCACTTTTTTTCGACCAAATTAAATTTCCAGTTTGTAAATTAATACTTGAAACTTTTGCTATACTATCTGCAACTAATAAATTTTTATTTGTCATTGCAAATGATAAAGTGGGATGAATTTTCTTTTCTGTTTTTGAATAAAAGTTATTTTTCCAAACAACTTTTTTATTATCATTAAACCTAATAATAGTTCCTTTTTTTTCAAAGACTATTACGCCATTATCTAAAATTAATGGCTCAAAATTAAATTGATTAAAATTTTCTAGTTTTGAAAATTTATATTGATTAACTTTATTCAGTTGACCATTATATTTTGACGATCCAAAATTATTTAGTGGATCAAAAATTTTGTTATTTCGCTTATTTTTTGATAGGTCTAATTTTAATAAAGGATTAAATTCTGTTGAAATTATCTCTTTTTCGGTAAGAATTTTTTTAGAGACCTTATTTTCATTTTCAATTTTTTCTTTTTTATTCCATATTCGTGAATTTTCATTCAGAGAGCAATTAGATAAAAAAATTGAAAATATTAATATTACAAATATTTTATTCACTCAAATCTCTGTTTAGTCTTTTTTGTGTTTCCTTGAGTATATCCAAATTAGCACTTTCTAAAGTAATTATTTGACTGAAAAATTCTTTGGATTTTTGCTTTTCACCTTTAGAGTAAAAGTACTCTGCTATCAAATATAAAGCATGAGACTTCCAAACACTATTTGAATTAATTACAGGATTTAAAATTTCTAAAATTTGACCTTCATTGATTGTATCAGCATTATAAAGAGCTTTTTTATAAATAATAAGATACTTAATTTCACTATCTAATGAAGTTTTGTTAATCAATATATCAAACAAGCTATTAATTTTATTTTTATCACTCACTAACTCATTATCTATCAAGTAATACAAAGCCAATGGAGAATAAGTTGGATCTTTATTTTCTACTATCTCTTGCATGGTTGATACTATCCCGTAATTATCTCCATTCTTATGTTTAATTATTGAACTATTATACTTATCTGAAATTTTAATTTTATTTTTATCTTGATAGATTTGATATGAGTAAAAACCTAGCAAAATTAATATCAAAATGATTAAAAAAGATATGATAGTTTTTTTATTTTTTATAAAAAAATCTTTTATTCTCTGATTTCTAGTATTGCTATTAATGATTGCTATATCTTCATCCATAATTAAATCATATTTCGAAGAACGTATTGTAATATTCCTCCATTTTTATAATACTCTAGCTCATTTTTAGTATCTATTCTACAAAGTGCTTGGATTGTTTTAATCTCACCTGAAGCATACTTAATTTCTACTTTAACTTTATCAGAAGGATTAATTCCATTCTCAAGATTGATTATACTAATCAATTCAGAACCAATTAATTTCAAATTTTTCCTATCAATATTATCAATAAATTGTAACGGCAAAATACCCATCCCAATTAAGTTAGATCTATGAATTCTCTCAAAACTTTCAGCAATTACAGTCTTTACCCCTAAAAGCTTAGTTCCTTTCGCTGCCCAATCTCTTGATGAGCCAGTTCCATATTCTTTTCCACCGATAACAACTAAATCTGTTCCTCTTTTTTTGTATTCAACAACTGCATCATAAATTGGCATCACTTTTTTTTCTGGGTAAAGCATTGTAAATCCACCTTCTGTGCCAGGTGCCATCTCATTTCTTATTCTAATATTAGCAAATGTTCCTCTCATCATTACTTCGTGATTTCCTCTTCTGGCACCATAAGAATTATAATCTTTAGGTAAAATTTGATGTTTCATAAAATATTCTCCTGTCGGGCTTTCCTTTTGGATGTTACCTGCAGGAGAGATATGATCTGTAGTTACCATATCGCCTAAAATTAATAATGGACGAGCATCATGAATTTTTTTAAAACCTTCAGGTTGATCTGGAAGATTTTCAAAAAAAGGGGGTTTTTTTACATATGTAGAATTTTCTTCCCAATTATAGATACTACTTTTCTCTGTTTTAATTTGTTGCCATTGTTTTGGTCCTTCAGAAACATTTGAATATCTCTTCACAAACATTTCTGGGTTTAAAGATGATTTTAATACATCCTCAATTTCTTTATTTGATGGCCAAATATCTTTCATAAAAATATCTTTACCATCTTTATCTTTACCAAAGCTATCTTTATACAAATCAAAATTCATATGACCGGCAAGAGCATAAGCAACGACTAACGGAGGTGAGGCAAGATAATTTGCTTTTATATGTGGAGAAATTCTACCCTCGAAATTTCTATTGCCAGACAGTACCGAGACAGCATAGATATTTTCTTTTTGTATAGATTCAACAATCTCATCAGCTAATGGACCTGAATTTCCGATGCACGTGGTACAACCATAACCAACTAGATGAAAACCAAGTTTATCTAAATAAGTATTCAAACCTGCTTTCTCCAGATAGTCTGTTACAACTTGTGATCCTGGTGCTAATGAAGTTTTAACCCAAGGTTTTACCTCTAATCCTAATTCAACCGCTTTCTTGGCTAAGAGCCCTGCTCCAATTAAAACATTTGGATTAGAAGTGTTTGTACAAGACGTAATTGCCGCAATTAAAATAGATCCATCTTTAATTGAATATTTCTTATCTTTAACTTTTGAAACTGAAAAATCTTTTTTACCAGTCACTTCAGAAAAACTTTTCTTAAAACTAGTTGAAGCATCAGTTAGTAAAACCTTATCTTGTGGTCTTTTCGGCCCTGAGATAGTAGGAACAATAGTTGTCATATCCAAAGTTAAAGTATCAGTAAAATCAATATCTTCACTAGACCACAAACCCTGAGCTTTCGCATATTCCTCAACTATTTTTATTGTCATTTCATCTCTGCCAGAAAATTTTAGATATCTTAAAGTTTCTTCATCTATTGGAAAAAAACCACAAGTTGCTCCATACTCTGGAGCCATATTTGCAATTGTTGCACGATCAGCTAAAGTTAAATTCTTTAAACCATCGCCATAAAATTCTACAAACTTTCCAACCACACCCTTGTCTCTTAACATTTTAACAACTGTTAAAACTAAGTCTGTTGCAGTAGTACCCTCTGGCATTTTGTTTTTTACTTCAAAACCTATTACTTCAGGAATAAGCATTGAAATGGGCTGACCTAACATACCCGCTTCAGCTTCAATACCACCTACTCCCCATCCTAAAACTGAAAGTCCATTAACCATAGTAGTATGACTATCAGTTCCTACCAATGTATCTGGAAAAAGATAATTTTGTCCTTCAAATTCTTCACTCCATACTACTTTGGATAAGTATTCTAAATTTACCTGATGACAAATTCCAGTTCCAGGGGGAACTATTCTAAAGTTGTTGAATGCTTGCTGACCCCATTTTAAAAAAGAATATCTCTCACCATTTCTATTAAATTCAATTTCAACATTTTTATCAAACGAATCTGCTTTAGCAGACTGATCAACTTGAACTGAATGATCAATAACAAGATCAACTGCAGAAAGCGGATTAATTGTATTAGGATCTTTATTTTTTTCTTTCACAGCTTCTCTCATAGCTGCCAAGTCAGCCACCGCAGGAATTCCAGTGTAATCTTGTAGTAACACTCTTGCGGGTCGATAAGCAATTTCTGTTTTTGATTTTTTTGTTTTTAGCCAATTTTTAATTGCCTCAATTTGATTTTTTGTAACCGATATATCATCCTCATATCTTAACAAATTTTCTAACAAAACTTTAAGGGATTTTGGTAATTTAGAAATACCCTCCAAACCATTTTCTTCTGCTTTCTTTAATGAATAAAATTTAAATTTTTTATTATTTATTTCTATATCAGAAAGAGTTTTGTAAGAGTTAATTTTACCTGGTTTCATATTTTTATATATAAAATGTAATTATGCTTAATAAAAGAAGACCTGACATAACATAATTAAAGTACTTAATAAATTTATCATTTGTCGCAAATTTCCTCAAAAATTTACCTACAAACGTCCACAAAGTAATACTTGTGACAGAAAATAGAAAAGCAAGAACAACTATTTGAGTCGCATAACTTATATAATTAATCCCTAATTCAACATAAGTAGAGACAACAATAATTGCAACAGTGACACCTTTAGGATTTAAATATTGAAATAAAAAGGTTTCAATAAATTTTACAGGGTTTTCTTTATGAGTTTCATTAGAAGAGGTTGAAAACGCAATCTTATAAGCCAGATAAATTAAAAATAAAGTCCCAAGATATCTAATGACTATTTGAATGATTGGAAATAATTTAAAAACATTAATCAAACCTATCGATAAAAACAAAACTAATGAAGTGAATCCTAAAGTCACACCAAGAATATGAGGGATTGTTTTTTTTATCCCAAAATTAAATCCAGAGTAAGACGCGACTACATTATTTGGACCCGGCGTATACGCTGTGACAAACCAAAATAAAGAAATTGATAATATTTCAGGATGCATACTTAGGCTATTGGAAGACCATTTTCTGATTGTTGAGATGGATGAACGAGAATCACTTTGCCTTCTTTATCTATTGAGCCTAAAATCAAAACTTGAGACACCACTCCAGCAATATTTTTTTCAGGAAAATTACAAACTCCGATTACTTGTTTACCTTTTAAATTATCCTCATTATAATAATGAGTAATTTGTGCTGAAGATTGTTTAATTCCTATCTCTTTTCCAAAATCTACCTCAACTACTAAAGATGGTTTTCTTGCTTTCTCATTTTTTTTTACAGAAATTACTGTCCCTACTCGTATGTCAACTTTATCAAATATATCGTATGTTATTTGTTCTTTCATAAATTCAGTATATATATTAGTTATTATTCATGAGTACAGAAATTAATACTGAAAAATTATATGAAAATTGCATCAAAATTTTGACCGATTTAATCGGTTTCAAAACAATTTCTGGAGACGATAATAGTAATTTAATAAATTATTGTGAAGACTATCTTCACAAATTAGGTGCAACCTCATTTAAAACTTTTGATCAGGAAAAGAAAAGAGTTAATCTTTTTGCTACATTCAAGGCAAAAAAAACAAATGGAATAAAACCAATTATCTTATCTGGTCACACTGATACTGTTCCAGTCTCAAAAAGTTGGAGTACTGATCCTTTTAAAGCTACAATCAAAGATGATAAACTTTATGGCAGAGGTGCATGTGATATGAAAGGTTTTATCGCATGTGTTTTAGCTTATGCGCCAATTTATTCAAAGGTGGAATTAAATAGAGATATCCATTTTTCATTTACATTCGATGAAGAGACTGCTTGTCTTGGAGCGCCTATATTAATTGAGGAGTTAAAAAAAAGAAAAATTCAAGACGGCATATGTATAATTGGTGAGCCAACTAAAATGAAAATTATAGATGCTCACAAAGGTTGTTATGAATATACAACTTATTTTGAAGGTTTAGCGGGTCATAGTTCAATGCCACATAAAGGGGTTAGTGCTGTTGAGTTTGCTTCACGTTACGCAAACAAACTCATCGAATTAAGACAGGACTTAAAAAAAAGAGCTCCTAAAGACTCGATATTTGATCCCCCTTTTTTCAACTTTGCAGGTGGGAGGAATATTTGGCGGCATAGCACACAATGTGATAGCTGATAAATGTTATATTGAATGGGAGACTAGACCTGTGGTTAAAGAAGATGGAGTTTTTTTAAATCAAGAAATAGACAAGTATGCTAATGAAATTTTATTACCAGAAATGAGAAAAGTATTTCCGAATTCAAAAATAATAAAAAAAATAATAGGTGAAGTAACTGGTTTTGATCGTGTTAAAAACTCTGAGGCATGTGAGTTAGTTTCAAGTTTGACTGGGGACAATTCGAGAGAGGTTGTTTCTTTTGGCACTGAAGCTGGCTTGTTTCAGGAAATCGGGATGAGTACTGTTGTTTGTGGTCCTGGTTCGATTGAACAAGCTCACAAAGTTGATGAATTTATTGAATTAAATGAAATTAAAAAATGTTTAAAATTTTTAGATGGTCTTCAAAAAAAATCTTCTTTAAATTAATTCCAGCCACCAACAGCTTTTACTTCTAAAAATTCCTCAAGACCATGTTCACCAGCCTCTCTACCAATTCCAGAATGTTTAAAACCTCCAAATGGTGCATCTACAGCAATTCCAGCTCCATTTACGTCTACCATTCCTGATCTTAACTTTCTCGCTACTCTTTTAACTTTTTCTTTGTCTTGCGTTTGAATGTAATTAGTCAATCCATAAGGAGTATCATTAGCAATCTTAATTGCTTCTTCTTCATTTTCAAAAGGCATTACTGATAACACTGGACCAAAAATTTCTGTTCTTGCAACTTCCATATCATTTTTTACATCAACAAAAACTGTTGGTTTGACAAAGTATCCTTTTTCAAATCCTTCCGGTTTACCAGCACCTCCTGCAACTAATTTTGCACCCTCATCTATACCCTTTTTAATTAAAGTTTGAATTTTGTTGTATTGGGTTTCAGAAATAACAGGACCTATATGCTCTCCTTCCTTCTTTGGATCACCAACTTCAAAATTTTCAGTATATTTTTTTAATCTTTCTACAGCTTCATTGTACATTGATTTTTCAACAAGCATTCTGGTTGGAGCATTACACGACTGACCAGAATTCCTGAAACATCTTAAAGCCCCTCTTTCAATAGCATCAGGATCAGCATCTTTAAAAATTATATTTGCTCCCTTTCCACCTAATTCTAGACTTACTCTTTTAAAATCTTTAGCTGCATTTTGTGAAATTAATGCTCCAGCTCGAGTAGAGCCTGTAAATGAAATCATGTTGACCTCAGGATGACTTGTTAGAGCATTACCAGTAGTTTCGCCATCTCCATTTACTAAATTAAATACTCCTGCAGGAAATTTTGTTTCATCAATTAACTCTGCTAGAATCATTGATGATAAAGGAGCAAGTTCAGATGGTTTTAAAATCATAGTACAACCAGAGGCTAAAGCTGGTGCAACTTTAAGACAAACTTGATTCATTGGCCAATTCCATGGCGTAATCAAAGCACACACTCCTTTAGGCTCATAAATTAATCTTTGATTAGGAGCATGTTCTCCCAGAGGTTTTTCAAATTCAAAATTTTTAAGATATCTAATAAATGATTTTAGATGTGCTGCACCTGTGCCTGCTTGTAGTTTTGTTGCAAAGTCTTTGGGAGCTCCCATTTCTGTGGTAATAGCTGCAGCAATATCTGCCCATCTTTTCTTATAATTTTCATACAATTTTTCTAATAATCTTATTCTTTCCTCTTTAGGGGAAAATGCCCAAGTGCTATAAGCTTTTTTCGCTGAACTTACTGCATGATCAATATCTTCTTTATTACCTAAAGAAATAACCGCACAATTTTCCTCTGTAGCAGGATTAATTACTTTTATTTCTTGTTTACTTTTAGGAGCAACCCATTTTCCATCTATGTAAAAATTTTTTTTATTTTCCATACCAGACTCCTAACCTTTCCTTATTTTTTTGCAAACAAATTAGTAAGTTCATAAACAATTGTTGCTGCAGCTAAAGATGTTACCTCCGCATGATCATATGCTGGGGATACTTCAACTACATCTGCTGAAATTAAATTCATTCCTGACAAACCGCGAATTACATTAACCATTTCTCTTGAAGTCATTCCTGCAATTTCTGGTGTACCTGTTCCTGGGGCAAAAGCTGGGTCTAAAACATCTATATCGATTGATAAGTATAATGAATTATCGCCAACTCTTTTTTTAATTCTTTCAGCTATTTTATCAGTTCCCTCTGTTTGAAATTCATCACAATGAATTATTTTAAATCCAAAACTTTCATCATTTTTAATATCATCTCTACTATACAAAGGTCCTCTAATACCTACATGCATAGAGGCATCATCTAAAAATAAATTCTCTTCTCTTGCACGTCTAAATGGAGTTCCGTGAGTATAAGGTGCCCCAAAATAAGTATCCCATGTATCTAAATGAGCATCAAAATGAACTAAAGCAACTGGGCCTTTATTAATTTTGTTAACTGCTTTTAACAAAGGAAATGCAATTGTATGGTCACCCCCTAAACTAATTATGCCTCCAGTTTTTTTCAGTAAATCTGTAGCACCTTCTTCAATTTGTTTGATCGCTTCATTAATATTAAAAGGATTACACGTAATATCTCCAGCATCAGCAACTTGTTGTACTTTAAATGGTTCTACATCATAACTTGGATGATAATTTGTTCTTAAGTGTCTTGAAGCTTGTCTAATGCTTTGAGGACCAAACCTTGCCCCTGGTCTATAACTTGTGCCTGCATCAAAAGGAATACCAACTATTGCAACATCACAATATTCAACATCTCTCAATTCTGGTAATCGTGCAAAAGTCGAGGGTCCAGCAAATCGTGGTACTTTGGTTCCACTTACTGGTTGGATTGGTTCCTTGGTACTTTTTTTTTTCATCATAAAACTCTATCACATTCTCACAATTTGGAATATCTTCAATAATACTTATTATGAAATTATTTAAGTTCATTTTATTATATTTATTTTTAATTTCCTCTGTGCAGGCAGATACGATTTATCAATTGATTAAGATCCCAAATCTTGAAATTTATAATATTAAAACTTCCAATAGTCTTAGATATCTTTACGCCAAACAACCCTTTACGATTGGGGTGGATAACAATATTAATTGTTTTAAATCATCAAAACAAGATTTAGATCAAAAGTACGAAATTATAGAAAAAAATTTACAAAGATATTCTCGAAGTTTTTTAAAAAAAATAAATTTAAAATATATTGTTCTTTGTGAAGATTTATCAATTTCAGGAATTAATACTGCTGGAATACCTGACAATGTAATGAAAACTCTTATTGTTGATATTAAATTTAATAATAAATATTTTGAAAGAGTATTACATCATGAAGTCTTTCATATAATCAATGATAGTTTTAAGGAAATTTTTAATGAAAAAACTTGGTCAAGTTTCAATTCAGATAGCTTTAATTATGCAAAATGTTCTACTTGCACAAAAAAAATAGGTCTTGATACTTATTCTAAAACCGATGGTTTTATTACTGAATATTCAAAATCAACCGCTTCTGAAGATATGGCAGAAGTTTTTTCTCATTTAATGCATGGGAATTTACCAAAACAAATTGATCCTATTCTTCAAAAAAAGATAGATTTTATCAAATCAGGTTTGCTTAAAATTGATCAAAGTTTCAATTTATGATTAAAAAAATTAAAGCTTCAAAGTCTGAAAAAATAATTTTTTTTTTCGTAATATCTTTAGCTATTTTTTCTCTAAGTTCTTTTTTTTTGATAAAAAATAAATGCTTATTTGTTAAGAATTATAATCCAGAAAAACTTTCTTTTGATAAGCCAAATAATATCGCAATTTTAAATGTTGAATGTGGAAATGTAATAATCGAATTATATCCAAATATTTCTCCAAATTCAGTTGAAAGATTTAAAACATTGGTGAGATCTAAAGCTTACGACGATGTTGCATTTCATAGAGTGATTAAAGACAACCTTGTACAGGCAGGTGATTTGGAATTTGGTAAAAAAGGAAATATTGATTATGGAAAAATCGGAACAGGACAATCAGGATTAGGAACCATAAACTCAGAAGTAGATGTCCCATTTAACTATGAAAGAGGAAGTGTAGGTCTTGCAAGAACACAAAAATATAATACTGAAGATAGTCAATTTTTCATCACACTCAAAGATGAGCCATTATATGAGAGTGAATATACACCAATTGGGAAAGTGATTTATGGGATAGAAGCACTAGAAAAAATTAAACATCAATACAAATCTGAATATGTTCTAAGGCCTGACTTTATAAATTCTATTAAAATGTTAGTTGACTAAAGGTTTACCCGTAGCCAAGGTGTGTTTAATCCTGTCTTGAGTATTTTTAGTTTCAATTAATCTCATAAAAGCATCTAGCTCTAATTTAAATAAATCATCTTCTGTCAACACTTTATCCATAGTCGTTTCTCCACCACTTAAGACGAAAGCTAATTCTTTTGCAACCTCTACCCCATGATCTAAAATTATTTTATCATTATAGAGTTTTTCTAAAATTTTATTCATTTCTCCAATAACAGCTTTCCCAGGTAAGTTAAACTTAAGTTCGTTAGGTGCTTTAAAATCTTTGTTTTCATCTAAGATTTTTTTTGAAACTTCTAATAAACTATTTCTATTCATAATTTTTTTATTTTCAGGCAGTAAGTATTTCAATGGCTCAGCTTCAACAGGTGATGTTGCTGTTTTTCCATAGCCAATGATATCAAAAACTTTTAATGGTGCATAATTTGGATCTTTTTTTGCCTGTTCTGTATCTAACCATCTAGCTAACATTTCTTTACAACCTCCACCAGCTGGAATTAAACCTACGATAGTTTCTACTAGGCCAATTACAATATTTGTATGAGAGGCAACAAAATTACTTTGTACTAAAACTTCAAATCCACCTCCTAAAGTAAGTCCTGATGGTGCAGATATAACTGGGTATTTAGAGTACTTAAGATGTTTACATGTTTCTTGGAAATATTTAATAAATTTCTCAATTGATTTAAAATCATTTTTGTCAGCGAATTCCATTGTATAAGTTAAATTTACCCCAGCAGAAAATTGCATGCTTTCATTAATTATAATCAAAGGCTTGTCGGTTGCTTTCTTTAATGCATCCATTGAGTCGTAATCTAATGCATTAGCTTTAGTAGTAAACTCAACTATATTATAATCATTGAATCTATAAATAGATGCTGAACTATTTCCATCTACACTCGTTGCTGTTTTCTTAACCTTACCCAGAGTTTCTATTGATGTATATTTTTGCCTTTCACCATAAAAGTTTTCATTTTTTGTTTTACTTAAATTTTCTAAAAAATTATTTCCCTTAAAATTTTCAACTTTTTCGAAAAAGTTTTTAACGCCAATCTCCTCTAGCATTTCAAAGGGTCCTTTAGCCCAATTAAACCCTAACCTCATAGCCTCATCAATATCATTAAATTCTTTTGTTATTTCAGGAACTAATGATGAAGCATATTTAATAATCTTTTCTAATACTGACCAAGCATATTCTCCATATTTATCATTCCTATTAATTAGACCTTTAAGGTCGACTTTGTCAGATTTTATGTCAATTTTTTTAGTTAGAGAATAATCTCCAGTTTGTAGATTGATAGCCTCCATTACTTTGCCACTATCAGTTTTCTTCATTCTATAGAAACCACCTTTGCCCTTTCTACCTGTATATCCAGTTTCAATTAATTTTTTTACTAAAGGAATTTCTTTTGCAACCTCATGAAATTCATCTGTTTTAGGTAACTCTTTGATAAAACTTTTTAAAACATCAGCCATTAGATCGATGCCAATTAAATCATAAAGCCCAAAAACACCCGTTTTTGGAATACCCATTGGCCTGCCAAATATTGCATCCGCTTCCTCTACAGAAAGTTTCATTTTAAATGCTTCAGTCATTGCTATTTGCATAGCGTAAACACCAACTCTGTTACCTAAAAAACCTGGGGTGTCATTACAAACGATGGCTCCTTTTCCAAGCTCAAGTTCACAAAATTCTTTTAATTGATTTATCTTATTTAAGTCATTGTCCTCATTTTTAACAATCTCCAAAAGACCCATATATCTAACCGGATTAAAAAAATGAGTTATACAAAAATCTTTTTTTTGTTCTTTATTTAAATTTTGAGATAAAACTTTAATAGGTATTGAAGAAGTGTTGGAGGAAACAATCGCACCATCTTTTCTGCTGTTAAAAATTTTTTTATAAATTTGGTGTTTGATATCAATTCTCTCCACTACTGCTTCAACAACCCAATCAGCTTGTTCAACAACTGAAAAGTCATCTTCAATATTTCCAACTTTAATATTTCTTATTTTTGATTTATCAATTAATAAAGGTGGTCTAGATTTGTGAATTCTTTCTCTGGCATTTTCACTTATTTCAGTTTTTAAATCTAAAAGAGTTACGGGTATATTTGCATTACACAAATGAGCTGCTATTCCACTGCCCATTGTTCCAGAACCTATCACAACTACATTCTTTATCTTCATGAAATTATTTTTCTAACGATTAATACCTCTGAGTCTTTCAGATCTTCTTCGTAAAAGCTCAGCAGTCACTAATATTAATGTTGATAGTATAATTAGACAAGTCGCAACAGCTAATATTGTTGGACTTAGTTGCTCTCGTAAACCTGTCCACATTTGAATTGGGATTGTCGTATTTTCTAATCCTGCCAAAAATAAAACAACCACAACTTCATCAAACGAAGTTACAAATGCAAATAACCCACCTGAAATTACTCCAGGTAAAATTAATGGTAGGGTAATTTTCATAAAAGTATTTACTGGATCACTTCCCAAGCTTGCAGCCGCTCGTGTTACACTATGATCAAACCCCGACAAAGTAGCGGTGACTGTAATTACTACAAAAGGTGTTCCTAATATAATATGCGCTAATACTATTCCTGTATGAGTTGCTGCTAAACCTGCTTTTGCCATAAAGAAAAATATTGCAACACCAGAAATAATTAATGGAACAATCATTGGTGAAATTAACACTGCCATTATCAATCCTTTATATGGCATATGTCTGCTGCTCAACCCTAAAGCCGCAACCGTTCCAAGTATAACTGATCCGATTGTTGCAAAAATTGCAATAATAAAACTATTCTTAGCAGCAAGTCCCCATGGATTTTTTGTTCCATAAATCATATCCTTATACCATCTTAAAGAAAATGCATCTGGATCTAGACGTTTCATTCCATCAGAAAAACTCAAAAACTCTTCTGCATTAAATGATAATGGAAAGATTACAAATAGAGGTGCAATTAGAAAAAAGAAAACAGCACCACAGATTGTAAGATAAATATAATGCCAAATTCTATAATGTGGTTCAGTATATTTTGGTAAAGCCATTTGATTATCCTAATTTAATATTATCAATTCCAACTAGTTTGTTATAAAGCCAATAAATTACCAATACTCCACTCAACAACATTAATCCCATGGCTGATGCAAAGCTCCAATCAAGAGTACTTTTCATGTGGAAAGCAATTTGGTTACTTATTAAAGTTCCAGATGCACCACCAACTAAGGCTGGGGTGATGTAATAACCTATCGCTAAAATAAATACTAATAAACAGCCCGCACCTATTCCTGGGATTGTTAATGGGAAATAAACTTTCCAAAATGCCACAAATGGCGTTCCACCTAATGATTTTCCTGCCCTCATTAAGCTAGGCGAGATAGTTTTCATTACACTATAAAGTGGTAAAACCATGAATGGCAGCAATATTTGTGTCATTGCAACGTAACTTCCTGTTTTGTTGTACATCATCTCAGGTCTATTATCGTCAGCTACCAATCCTATTCCAACAAAGAAATCATTTACTATTCCTTGTTGTTGCAACAAAATCATCCAGCTGGCAGTTCTCACAAGTAATGAAGTCCAGAACGGCAGCAGTACACAGATCATTAATAAGTTACTGTACTTCATAGGTAAAGTAGCTAATAGATGAGCTATAGGATAAGCCATTAAGAAACAAAAGACTGTCACAAAAAATGCAATTTCAAGAGTTCTTAACCATAACACTCTATGAATTCTTCTATCTTCCTCTACACTTACTATTTTTCCTTCTTCATTAACGTACATGTCCATACCCTTAAGATATTTTTGACTTGTGAACTCAGGAGCTCTTCTTTGAATTGCTCTCCAGTACTCAACATCAGCCCATCTTTTGTGGACTGACATTATTTGTTCTTTATAGTTTCCCTCTTCAAATTTTTTAGATGCTCTTCTTAATTTTTTAATAATACTTTTAAATCCATTTTTAGTGTAATTTAATTGAGTAGATAGTTTACCTTCTCGTTTATCTTCAACTAGTTTTATAAAGTCCTCATGAAATGCTGCAAAAACTTCCTCATCTGGCAACTCTTGACCATCCCAGTTTTCCATTGCTTTAAATGTTTTGGGTAACATTTGTGTTACCATTTTATCATCAACACTTCGAAACAACATGTCACCTATTGGAAAAACATAAGTGATAATTAAAAAAAATAATAAAGGAGCAACGAGCAAGAAAGCTTTGATCTTATTCTTTTTTTCCGCTTTTTTTAGACTAACCTCTAAGGGTATTCCGTCTGTAGTTAAGATTTGTTTTGTTTCTGAGCTCATAAATAAAAAGGGCGGTTATAAATAACCGCCCTTAAATTATAATATATAATTAAGTTGTTTAAAACTTAAATTATAGACCAGCTTTCATAGCTTCCCATTTTTCACCAAGCTCTGTTCCGTTATCAGCCCAGAAAATTGGATCTACTAGGAAGTAGTTTTTAGTGTTAGCCGGTGCAGTTGGCATTTGTGGTACCATGTTAGTCTTACCATCTTTATACCAAGGCTCACCTTTTTCCATAATACCAATTGAAGATTTTCTCCAAGGAGCATATGCAATGTATTTAGCACTTCCTGCTAACATTTCAGAACTAGTCATCATAGCTAAAGCTTTTTTAGCCATACCATTAGAATCGTTTGGTCCACCTTTGACTTGTACGAAATATTCGTAATCAAGACCTTGGCCGTCCCAAACTTGTTTGATTGGTGCACCTTCTCCAATTTCTGCATTGAAGAATCTACCATTCCAACCAGTAGCCATTACTACTTCACCTGATACTAACAGTTCTGGTGGTTGAGCACCTGCAGACCAAAATACACATCCACCTTTAGGGTCTGTGCATAGTTCTTTGATCTTATTCATTGCTCTTTCAACACCTTTTTCTGTTTCTAAAGCTTTGTAGATTTTTGCTCCGCCTTTACCTGGCTTAATACCATCTGCAGCTAAAGCGATCTCTAAATTAGTTAAAGCGCTTTTGTAGATAGCTCTTTTTCCAGGGAATTTCTTTGTGTTAAAGAAATCTTTGATAGTCTTTGGAGTACCTTTAACGTTTTCAGTGTTATAAGCGTAGTTCCAAGAATATAAAATATTTCCTACAGCACATTTACTTGGCATTGCAGTAAAGAAATCTTTACTTGCTGGAGTTCCATCTGGAGCTGGTGGGAAGTCTTTGTCAAAATCAAATTCAACAAATAATCCTTCATCACATCCAGTAATAGTATCCATCGCAAACACGTCCATTATATCCCACGTGATTTTACCAGCTTCTTTTTGTGCTTTAATCTCAGATAATCCACCAGAATAGTCAACCCAGGCAATATTTATGCCAAGTTTTTTAGCTGTAGGATCACCATAACCTAACTTTTGAGACTCAGTATAAGCCCCACCCCATGACACTGCAGTTACTGTTGTTGCAAATGCTGAAGTAGTTAGTGAAAGTACAAAAGAAATAGCTAGTAATACTTTACTTAGTTTTTTCATTTTTCCTCCGTTTAAACGTTTTTTATAAAAATCAATTACAACAAGATCGATAATGAGAGTCAACAGCCCATTTTAGTTAATTTAGCAATATATTGGTGGTCTATGAAGGGTCTAACGCTCTTGCATCTTCGCTGTTCCAACCTATCTTAATATCTTTGCCAAGCTTGATATCCAAATTGGCTGAACTGTTAGGAACTTTTAAGATAAATTGATTGTTGCCTAAAAGATTTATTCTAACTCTTGTATGATCTCCGTGATATATTACTTCTTCAATCTTTCCAGAATGGATATTATCCATTTGATCACTTGGATTAATTAAAGCTCTTTCAGGTCTTAAAGAAATCTTAGTTTTTTCACCTTTACCTTTAACAGAAATAGGATTTGCAAGTATATCTGTGTTAGCTATTTTAACCTTACACTTACCACCTGAAATATCTGAAACCTCACCCACGAAGGTATTATTTTCTCCAATAAATTCGGCAACAAAAGAATTCACAGGTTTTTCATAAAGCTCATCCGGACTTGAAAGCTGCTGAACTTTTCCATCATTAAAAACAGCAATACGATTAGACATTGTTAATGCTTCACTTTGATCATGAGTTACGTAAACGACAGTTACACCAATGTTTTCATGTATATGTTTAATTTCATATTGCATACTCTCTCTCAAATTTTTATCTAAAGCTCCCAGAGGTTCGTCCATTAAAACTAGTTGAGGATCAAATACTAATGATCTCGCTACAGCCACTCTTTGTTGTTGACCACCTGATAATTGCCCTGGCATTCTTGATGCGAAACCTTGAAGTGAAACCATTGATAACGCCTTATCAATTTTTTTATCTGCCTCATCTTTTGGAATTTTTCTGACTCTTAATGGAAAGGCAAGGTTCTCATAAACTGTCATATGAGGAAATAGCGCATAATTCTGAAACACCATTCCAATACCTCTTTTATGCGGAGGTATACTTGAGATAGCCTTACCATCTAAATATATTTCACCATTTGTTGGTGTTTCAAATCCTGCCAGCATCATTAAGCAAGTTGTTTTTCCAGAACCAGAGGGTCCTAACATAGTTACAAACTCGCCTTCTTCAATATCCAATTGAAGATCCTTAACAACTAAAACTTTGCCGTCATAGCTTTTATCTACTTTATCGAATTTGACGAAATCTTTTTTAAGAGCCATAATTTTAATCAACTTTTAAACATTTGTAAGAATAAATTTCAACCTTTAATAACTAGCTTTTAACGTGAAGTTCTTTAGACATATTACAAAATAATTCTGCTCCTTGATCTGTAACTCTTATTGCCTCTGATGCTTCAACACCCCATTCACCAAATTGCATAACAGCTATCATGTGAAAACAAATATTAGGTTCCAAAATTGTCATGTCACCTTTATAGATATTTAATGTATGTTCTCCCCAATCTGGTGGATAACCAATTCCAATCGAATAACCGGTCCTAGATTTTTTTTCTATTCCATACTTATCTAATATTTTCCAAAATGCTTGGGCAACGTGATCTACAGTATTTCCGGGTTTGGTTGCATCAATTCCAGCTTGAAGTGCCTCTATTGTTTTTTTCATCGTATCAATTTTAAGTTGATCAGGTTTTCCGAGCAAAATAGTTCTCGCCATCGGTGCATGATAACGCTTATACACTCCAGAAAGTTCAACAATTGTAGCCTCACCATCAATAAATTTATCTTGTGTTGCAGTTAGATGTGAAGCAGATGTTCCTTTTCCAGTAGGAAGCAATGTTGCAATACTGGCATATTCTCCACCAAATTCAGGGGTTCCATAAAACAAAGCTTTTTGAATTTCTCCAACAGCATCACATTGTCTAACCCCAGGACTTATTACTTCGTAAGCTTTTTTCATTCCAACCTCTGAAATTTTTGCAGCAGATTTCATAAAATTTATTTCAGTATTTGATTTTACTAGACGAGCCCAATTAACTAATCTTTCAGAGTCTTTGATCTTGGCATTGGGCAAACCATCTCTAATTTTCTGATAACAGAATGCGGTAAAATAATGTGCATCCATCTCTAAACCAATAGAAAGCTTATCCCATTTTTTATTCTTAATTATTTCCACTAAATAATCATAAGGATGCTTAGGCCAAGTATGAATGTAGTGTTCATCATATACGATTATATTCTCCTTCTTTAAACATGTTTTTAGATAAGCTCCACCTGCATCCTGATCTCTAACAAAACATAAAGGTTCATCAGCATTGACATGGACTATTGCACATTGAGCGTAATAAAAAGACCAAGCATCGTAACCTGTTAAGTAATTTATGTTATTCGTATCGTGTGAAATTAATAATTCGATGCCTTTATCTTGCATCATTTTTTGAACTTTTTTTAATCTATTATTATATTCTTCTTTTGTAAAAAGACTCATTGATCTAAATTAAATAATTTTCCAAAACCTAGAATATTTTTGTTCATATCAATACTTTCTAAAGTATCCCATATTAATGATTGATTGCTTGTAATGACAGGCTTACCTAATTCTTTCTCTAATCTTTCAATTATATTTAAAACTGGTAAAGCTGTGCACGAAATAAATAAGGCATCAGCATTTTTAATTTCTATCTGTGATAAAGTTTTAAATAAAAAATTTTGATCTACTTTTCCAATGTCATAGTCAGCTGCGATATCTAGATAAGTATTTGCAACAATATCAAAACCTTGACTTGAAAAATAATCTATAACTTCATCATTTAATTTTTTACTATAAGGAGTAAATATTGCTATTTTTTTTATTTTTAACTTTTTTAATGCTTTAATAGCTGCAGTGCTGGGCGTTGTAATTTTTGCTTTTGGTTTCGCTTCTTTAACTTTTCTTTCGATGGTATCATGTCCAACAGCTATAGTTCCAGAGGTACATCCGTATACAACACAATCTATGTTTTCATCTGGTAAAATATTTTTAGTAACATCTGTAACTTTTTCAGACATTTTAATTAAATTCTCTTTTGATAAAGGATTATAACATTCAATTCTATTTACAAAAAAATCTATATCTTTATCTTTAATTATTTTGATAAAGTCTTTTTCAATTATGAAATCTGTAGCTAAAGCAATTAATCCTATTCTAGGATTATATTTTTTTATAAATTGTGGTTGAATTTTATTAGACTTCATTAAAATCGTTTAAAATCTTTAATAATCAGTCTAGTTTAAATAAAGACATTATAAAATAAGATAATTTGGCGGTTGAAAATCTCCATAAATAGGATTTAATTTAGACTTTATAAATTGTTAACAAATAGAGGAATATAATGAGAAAATTAATTATTGCTGCGTTTATATTTGTATCAAGTTTTACAACAAATGTTTTTGCAGAAGTAAAAATGGGAATAATTTTAGGATTCACTGGTCCTATAGAATCTCTTACACCTGCTATGGCTGCATCTGCAGAACTTGCTTTTAAAGAAGCATCTGACTCAGGATCACTATTAGGTGGAGAAAAAATTTCAGTAGTAAGAGCAGACTCAACTTGTGTTGACTCAGCAGCAGCGACAGCAGCAGCTGAAGGTGTTATTGCACAAGGTGTAGCTGCAATCATGGGTGCTGATTGTTCAGGGGTAACAGGAGCTATTGCATCAAATGTTGCTGTACCAAATGGTGTGGTAATGATTTCACCTTCTGCAACATCTCCAGGATTAACAACTCTAGATGATAAAGGGTATTTCTTCAGAACTGCTCCATCAGATGCTAGAGGTGGACAAATTCTTGCAGATATTACTAAAGATAGAAAAGTAAAAAGTGTAGCTATTACTTATACAAACAACGATTATGGTAAAGGTTTAGCTGATGTTTATAAAGCAGCAGTAGAGGCTCACGGAATAAAAGTAACTACAGTAAATGCTCATGAAGATGGAAAAGCAGATTATTCTTCTGAGGTTGCAACACTAGCTTCAGCAGGTGGTGATGCAGTAGCTGTTATTGGATATCTTGACCAAGGTGGAAAAGGTATTATTCAAGCTTCTTTAGACTCTGGTGCATTTGACAGATTTATTTTGTCAGATGGAATGATTGGTCAATCATTAGTTGATGCATTTGGAAAAGATTTAAGAAAGTCTTTTGGTTCAATGCCAGGTTCAACTGGAAAAGGTGCTGGGGTTTTTGCTGGCGTAGCAAAAGCTGCTGGTATTGATAGTTCTGGTCCTTACACTGGAGAGTCATACGATGCAGCTGCTTTAATTGTTTTAGCAATGCAAGCAGGTAATTCAGCTGACAGAGCGTCAATTGCAAAAAATGTAATGGATGTTGCTAACGGCCCTGGAACAAAAATTTATCCAGGTGAACTTAAAAAAGGTTTAGATTTATTAGCTAAAGGTAAAAAAGTTGACTATGAAGGTGCAACAGGAGTTACTTTTACTAGCGTCGGTGAAGCTGAAGGTTCTTTCTTAGAACAAGAAGTTAAAGGCGGAAAATTCAAAACTAAAAAACAAAGATAATTTATCTTAAAATTAAAACCCCTGACATTTCTATGTTGGGGGTTTTTTTAAAAAAATAAATATTTATCAGCCATATATAAAGCCCAAGCAAAGGCCGCACCTAAAATTATATATTTCATCTTTTTATTTTATTTCTATTTTTTCTGGAAGTATACCTTTTGGTCTATATCTCATAATCAATAACAGGCCTATTCCCATCATTAAAAATCTAAAATATGGAACACTTTCAATTAAATGAACTTTTAAAAAGTGAGTGTCAGCTAGACCAGCTGTTGTTAAATTAACTAAATATAATCCAATAGGTGCTGACTCAATCCATAAAAACCAAACCACAAAGCCTCCTAGAATTGCACCAAAATTATTTCCACTGCCACCTACTATGACCATCACCCAAATTAAAAAAGTATAACGCATAGGTCTGTAGCTGCCTGGTGTAAATAATCCATCTTGGGTTACTAACATGGCACCAGCTATCCCAACTATAGCTGAACCTAAAACAAAAATTAGCAAATGTTGTTTCACCACGTTTTTGCCCATTGCATTTGCTGCCTCTTCATTATCTCTAATAGCTCTCATCATTCTACCCCATGGAGAGTAAAGAGCTTTTTGAGTTAAAATTAATAGAATGATAACAACAATTAAAAACAATCCAGAATAACAAAGTTTTACAAAAATTGATGATCCTTCAATTACAAATTGATTAAGAGCAGCTTGCCTCTCATTTAAATCTGTAATTAAATTCAATTTACTTAAATTAAATTTTTCTACTAAATTTATAAACCAATCTGTTTGTTGTAAATTAACCTCGTAAGGTGCAGGGCGCTTCAATCCAATAACATTTTTAACACCTCTGGTTAGCCAATCTTCGTGTTTAATTATTGCTATAACAATTTCTGATATTAATAAAGTGGCTATCGCCAAATAATCTGCCCTTAAACCTAAAGCAACTTTACCAATTACAAATGCTAACCCACCTGCGAACAGGGCACCAACGATCCAAGAAAAAATAATCGGCAGACCAAATCCACCAAGAAATCCTGTTTTTGCAGGATCTACTTCCTCTATTGCCTCAATCCCAGGTTCAGATACAAATCTAATGATTATTATTCCTGCAATTATAATAGTTGCAATAATATAGGTTCTAACTTTTGATTTTTCATATTTTTTTAATACATATCTAACGGCTAATACCATCCCTATTATTAGTAAAAGACTTAAAAGAATATTAGATCCACCCGCGCTCCATGCTTCTTGAACGGGATCAACAGAGATTAAAACTGCAGCTAAACCACCTAGAGCAGTATAGCCCATTATACCAAAGTTAATAAGACCAGCATAACCCCATTGAATATTAGCCCCCATTGTCATTACCGCTGAAATCAAACAAAGGTTGAAGATTGATAAAGCTATATTCCAAGATTGAAAAATTCCAACAAGAATAATTAACCCCATCATTATAGTATAAGCTGCAATTACATTTAAATTTTTTCTCACAATATTTTTCCTTTGAAAATTCCAGATGGTCGGTAAAGCAGTACAATGACAAGAATTGAAAATGATACTGCAAATTTATAATCTGTTGATAGTAATTGTACTAAAGTATTTGGCTCTAAACTTTCAGGTAATAGATACATGAAAAATTTTTTATAAGCATAAGTTAAAAGAATTTCAGAAAATGCGATTACATATCCACCTAAAAATGCACCAAAAGGATTTCCTATACCACCAACAATAGCTGCAGCAAAAATTGGGAGCATATTATTGAAATAAGTAAATGGTTTAAAACTTTTATCTAAACCATATAATGCTCCACCAATTGTAGCTAAAACTCCCGCTATTATCCATGTAATCATAACAATCTTTTTTGGATCAATTCCAGACAACAAAGCAAGATCTTCATTATCAGAATAAGCTCTCATACTTTTTCCTGTTTTTGTTTGATTTAAAAACCAAAAAAGAGCTGAAACTAAAATTAATGTTACAACAATTGTAATTACTTGAGTGGATTTGATTGCGAGGCCTTCATTAAGACCTGTCATTTCTTTAAACTCGCCAGCTTTAATCAAAAATTTTTCACCATCAAAAAATCTTCTATCAGAGGGGCCAATGATTATTCGAACAACTGCTTGAGTAACGAACATTACTCCAATACTCACCATTGCTAATTGAACAGGGGGGCTTTTACTAACTCTATAATATTTGAAAACAAATTTATCTATCAAAAGCATATAACCAACCATAAATATGATAGCAAAAGGGATTGCGATAAGAGCCGTAGGTAAAATGCCCAAACTTATTCCTATAGATTGAAAATACCATGTGAATAAAATTGTTACCATGGTTCCAAAAGACATCATATCTCCTGTAGCAAAGTTTGCGAACCTTAAGATCCCATATATCAACGTTACAAAAATTGCACCTAAAGCTAATTGAGATCCATAGGCTAATGCTGGAACAAAAATATAATTTAATAAAAGTACAATTGCATTTATATAATCCATATCAACCGCCTAAAAAAGAACTTCTTACTCTTGGATCATTTAGTAATTCTTTTCCTGATCCTGAATAACGATTTTCTCCTGTAACCAATACATAACCTCTGTCTGAAATACTTAGTGCTTGTTTGGCATTTTGTTCCACCATAAGTATTGCAACATTTGTACGTTTAACTTTTACAATATGATCAAACAATTCATCCATTACTATTGGAGAAACTCCTGCAGTTGGTTCATCTAACATTAAAACTGATGGTTTGATCATTAGTGCCCTACCAAGTGCAACTTGTTGTCTTTGCCCTCCTGATAATTCACCAACTAATTGATTTCTTTTTTCACTTAATATTGGAAACAACTCATAAATCTCATTGATTATTGAATTATAACTTTCATCAATTAAGAAGGCTCCCATTTCTAAATTCTCCTCAACAGTCATTCCTGCAAAAACATTTTTTGTTTGAGGTACAAATGAAATTCCTGACTTAACTCTATCTTGTGGAGATAATTGTGTAATATCTTTACCACCAATTATTACTGAGCCAGATTTTAAATTTAGTAAACCTAGCATTGCCTTCATTGCTGTGGATTTTCCCGCACCATTAGGACCTAAGATTGAAACAATTTCACCTTTGTTGACATTCACTGAGCACGCATTAATAATATCTGGACCATTTCCATATCCACCAGTCATCTTATTTCCCTCAAAAAATGCCATTATCAATTATCCTTAATTTTTGATCCCCTGCCTAAATAACTTTCAATTACTTTTTCGTCTTTTTTTGCATCCTCCACTGAACCTTCAAATAATACTGATCCTTCAGCCATTACAATCACAGGATCACATAGTCTTCCAATGAAATCCATGTCATGTTCAATCATACAAAATGTATATCCCTTTTCTTTATTTAGTTTTTCAATCGCTGTACCAAGATCTTTGAGTAGTGTTCTATTTACACCTGCGCCCACTTCATCTAACAAAACTAACTTTGCATCTACCATCATTGTTCGACCAAGCTCCAATAATTTTTTTTGACCACCAGACAAATTTCCTGCTAGCTCATTTCTTAAATGCCCTAAATTTAAAAACTCTATAACTTCAATGGCTTTTTGCTTAATAATATTTTCTTCTTTCATGATTAATGAGGGTTTAAATATAGCATTTATTAATTGTTCACCTGACTGATTACCAGGAACCATCATTAAATTTTCTAAAACTGATAAATTTGTAAATTCATGTGCAATTTGAAAGGTTCTAAGTAAACCTTTTGAAAATAATTCATATGCCGGTACATCAGTTATATTTTCGTTGTTAAACATCACACTACCAGCTGAACATTTCAGATTTCCAGCAATCAAATTAAATAAGGTTGTTTTTCCTGATCCATTAGGACCAATTATTCCAGTTATAGTTCCCTTCTTAACTTTGAGTGAACAATCTGATACCGCTGCTAATCCACCAAAATATTTTGATAGATTATTTATTTCTAAAATATTTTCTGACATCAATTATTTGTTAAGTCTTTTGTAAATTTGATTTAGTGCGTTTACTACAGATTTATAAGCCCCTCTTTTACTCATTTCTCTTAAACCTTGTTCGTTTAAACCTTTCGGAGTTTGAGACTCTTTAACTAAATGTCTTAAATCTTTTTTTGAATTTACAACTGCATCCTCAGATAAGGCTAAAAATAAAGTTGTTATATATTTTTGTGCATCAGATCTTTTAATACCTTTTTTTATCAACCAAGCACTCATCACGTTTAATATTTCATAATAAGATGCCATCATCCCTGATGTTGACCAAAAATTAATTGATAATTTTTCATTTTTAATTTCAATAGTAGATCCAATTTTATTAAAAAAAATTTTAACCTTTCTATTTGGTGGGCAAATAGGCACTGGCCCTTTTTTAAGAGAAATTGGTGGGAGTGGAATAGCTCTTACTAAGTCAGCTTTTACTTTTATCATTTTTCGAAGTTCAGAAAGATTTATAGTTGAGATAAAACTTATAATTGTTTGACTAGATCTAAATCTTAAATTTTTAATAATTTTCTGACCAACGGTTGGTGTGACTGCTAAAAAAATCCAATCACAATTATCAACAATTTTTTGATTATCCTTTTCAATAAATATCTTTTTAAACTTTTTTTCTAGTCCTTTTGCAATAAGACTATTTCGTGATGAAATAAATATCTTTTTATAATTAATTTTTGAAGAACATATTCCAGATATAACTGATGATGTTATTTTTCCAGTTCCTATAAAACCTAATTTCATAAATATCTTATAGTGATTAATTTATATTAATTAATAAAAAAAGAACCTCTAATTCGCAACAACTCTCTACTTAAATCTTTATGTTCTTTAAAGGCTTTTCTGCCATGAAGCCAGAAATAATTATTTGCTACTACAGATGATCCAACCGGAAGTTTAGTTATGATCTTCTTGTTACTTTCCTCTAAACTGTCAGATAATTTTTGTAAAAAAGTACCTTGTTTCATATTTTTAGGTTCAGGAAATTGATCAATATATGAAATTTGAGCTTTTCCATCTTTATCAGATGAAAATACTGGATGTTCAACTTTATAATCAATATTTTTACTTTTAGGAGAACCCCAAAGAAAATCTTCTTTTCCAACAGGATCATTAAATAATTCATCACAATGTTCCCAATCATCGAGATGAAGCATGGCAGTTTCACCACCCTCAACATTTTTTTCCTCTATTTTTGACATTAACAACCAGTCAGTTTTTTCTTTTACATAGGTTCCATCCGTATGTAGATCCATATTTTTATAAGCCTTTCTAAGATAAGAGTCACTTTTGTCCTCATGCTTAACATGAAATCTAGCATAATATTTACCAGCCATTGCATCATGATTAGGGTTCCCAATAAGATATGCAACAGCAGTAGAAAGCTTAACTAAAAAACTATCATCAATTTTAGATATTAAATTTTTAGGTTTAATAATAAAACAACCAGTATTTCGATCTCTAATAATTTTATTAATTAATTTAGATAATTTATTATTACTTAAATCATCCAAACTTTTTGCGATAGTAAATCTGGTAAACGGTTTATATTCTAATGCAGTAACATCAAACTTATTAAAAGGAAAGATAAGTTTATTTAAAATTTCATCTCCTATATCTATGTTAATTATCCTTGAAGATTGCTTGTTTTCATAAATTTCAAATCCTTCAATTTTTTCAATCATAAATAACTGCTAAAAAGTGTAAGTATGATAGCAGAGAAAATTGTTGGGTAAACTAAATTTTTTTTGGTGATAAAAAAAAGCCCAATTGATAAAATTATTACAATTAGTCTTACTAAGTAATCTATCTCAGATAATAATCCTGATGGAAAAATTACGATTCTAGCTATTAATGCTGCCAAAGTCGAGTATGCCAAGCAATTGAACCACCTAAATATTTTGGAAGTTTCTTTAATATTTTCTGAACTTACGACACCTAAAAATCTAGACAAAAATGTTGCTAATGAAGTTATTAAAATAACTAAAAAAATATTACCTGTCATTAATTTCTCCAATAAAAAATGCAATTGTTCCAGCCACAAAACCACCAAATAAAATACACCACTCTGGAGAGATAAAATAAAAAGCTGGACCTAAAATTGCACCAAGGATGATTGATAAACTAATTTTGATAGTTTTCATCGCCCCCACCATCATACAAGTAAAATAAATTGGATTAATTATTGCTAAACCAATTAACATATCTCTATTTAAAAAGTCTGATGCAATGTAGCCAATAAACGTAGAAAAAATTGCTACCGACCAGGTTGCTGTACCAATACCAATCCAAAAATCTATCCTTGCTTCTTTTTTTATTTGTTCATAATTATCTTTCATTATTAGCCACGATGAGACGGCAATGAAGTGACATGATAAATAATATTTCCATTTAGGTTGCGTTTGGTGCATCAACAAAGGCATTAAGGAAACTGTCATTGGATACAATCTTGCATTTACTAACCAAACAGCAATGAAGATATTTATTAATGATGATCCAATTATAAGTGACTCTGCCATCACTAATGAACCAGGTAATGCGTAAGTTAAAAAAGTTGAAAAAAGACTTTCCTGAATTGTAAAACCAATATTTTTTAAAAGAGCTCCAATTGCTATAAAGCTAGCTCCCAAGGCTATAGCTGGACTGCCAACACCTTTGATTGATGCAAAACCTTTCAAAAAATATTTTGAATCAATCATTAACCGCCCAGGAATAGGCGTCCAACATCAGGATTATTTAAGAGTTCATCTCCTTTACCTGCTATTGCAGTTTGTCCTGATACTAAAACATAACCGATGTCAGCAAACTCTAAACCTTTCTTTGCATTTTGCTCAACAAGGATAATTGTTTTTTTTTCATTTTGTTGAAGGTCTCTTAAAATTTCGAATACCATTTCAATATATCTTGGCTCTAAGCCAATCGAAGGTTCATCAACTAATAAAACTGATGGTTTCATAACAAGCGCTCTTGAAATTTCTAATAATCTTCTTTCACCACCAGACAAAACTTTTGCAGGTTGATTTCTTCTATTTCTTAATCTTTCATACTTATCAAGAATTCTCTCAGCTTCTTGAAATGACTCTTCTGTTTTATCTTTGATAAATCCACCCATTAAAAGATTTTCCTCAACGGTCATATCAGGGAAAACAGAATTATCTTGTAAAATATATGCAATACCAACTGATTTTAATTTTTCAGCTGGTGATAAATTCGTTATCTCTTTTCCATCAATTTCTATTTTCCCAGAAAATATATTTGTAAATCCATAAATTGAATGAAGAATAGTTGATTTACCTGCACCATTTGGACCTATTAAACAAAGTGATTGAGCCTTGCTAACATAAAGATCAAAATTATGTAAAATTTCCATTTTCCCATATCCAGCATTCATATTTTTAATCGTAAGATGAATGTCATTAGGTGAAAGTTTTTTCAAGTCATCTGCTTGAGGTGCTTTTCCTAATACTTCATATTGATTAGACATTATTGTGCCCCCAAGTATGCATCGATTACTCTTTTATCATTTTTAATCTCATCTGGTGTTCCATTAGCAAGCATTTTGCCATGAGCCAAACAATAAATACTTTCTGCTAATTGCATAATAACTCTCATATTATGTTCGATAACCAAAAGAGTAATCCCAAAATCTTGGTTTACTTTTATTAACCTGTCTATTATTCCATTAATTAATGTTGGGTTTATACCTGCAGTTGGTTCATCTAATAAAAGCATTTCTGGTTCATTCATCAAAGCCATTGCCAATTCAAGTAATTTTTGCTGACCAAAAGATAAGTCGCCAGCTCTTAATTTTCTTTTTTGATAAAGTCCTACAAAATTTAAAAGATTTTCTGCTTTTTCAGTCAAATCTTGTGGAATTTTTGAGAATATTTTTAATATACTTTCATCACTACCTTTGTGACTAATTAACATATTATCTACACAATTTAATTTTCCATAAATTCTTGTTTGTTGAAAAGTTCTCAACAAACCAAGTTTAGCAATTACAGGTACAGGTAATTCTGATACTTCTTTGCCATTAAATTTAATTGAACCTTGATCAATTGGATAAGTTCCAACTATTGAGTTGAATAAAGTTGTTTTTCCTGAGCCGTTTGGACCAATTAGTCCAAATATTTTTCCCTTTTCTACTGACATTGAAATGTCAACATTAGCCTTAACACCGCCAAAAGATTTACTTACATTATTTACTTCTAAAATACTCATTTAAGTTCTACCTGTGCTTTTCGATCTGCCTCATCAACAACTTCGCCAAATCGTTCAGGATATTTTTCTCTCAACCATCCCATAATTCCCTCTGGGAAATAAATGACAATCACAACGATCAAAACTCCTAAAGCTACATACTGCCAACCTAAAAAGAATGTCCAAAATCCTTCTTTGAAAATATGAAATACAGTTGCTCCAATAATAGGACCCCATAATGTTCCTTTACCGCCAAGGATCGCCATCAAAACCATAAATACTCCCATCTCTCTTCCATCAAAAGCAACATCTGTTGAGTCTATGTAGCCAACAAGTCCGCCCATAATACCACCTGCTAAACCGCAGAAAAATGCTGATACCATCCAACCAATGATTTTATATTTCATCGTTTCAATTCCCATTGCCTCAGCTTTATCTTCATTATCCCTGATCGCATTAAGAATTAATCTAAAACGTGTTGAGTAAATTGCTCTCACTGCTATGAAAGTAAGAACGAGCGCACCAAAACTTAAAAAGTAAAAAAACTCTCCCCTTGCCTCTAATCCACCAACATTTGGAAAAGGTGGTGTGGTAAAACCTTGTCCTGCTCCAATAATCTCTATACCACCAGAAATTTCTCCTGCAGCAACGCCTAAACCTAAAGTACAAATTGCAAAATAATGCCCTCTAAGTCCTAAGATGGCATAACCAATTAATCCTGCAACAATAGTTGGAACAATGGCAGCAACTATAAGCCCAGCTGCCATTCCTTGAAAAAATTGTGTGGGCGTATGCACAAAAGTTTTTTCTCCTCCACTCTCTGTCCACTCAGCTAAAGGAAAAAACATGCCAACTTGTACAGAGGCGCATAAATACATACCTAAACCATAGAATAAAATATTCCCAAACGTATTGTATCCCATTTCACCACCCTGAATATTCCAAGTGGTAGCTAAAACAATCAATACACATAAAATAGATAATTGAACTTTAAATGCTGGAAATACAAAAGGTGCCGCGAGCCCAAATATTAAAATTGCGGCATATAATAAGACATTTTTACTCATTATTTTAGATACTCTCTTTTTCTTGAAAGTTTAAATCTTCTATAAACAAGAATTAAAACTAATAATAAAAACACTGAACCTATTCTAAATTCTGTACCTAATATATAGTCAGCAAACTCTTCAAATACACCAAGACCCATCCCTGACATTGCAACACCAGGTAAGTTACCAAGTCCCGCAACAATAACAATCATGAATGATCTAATTGTATATGGTAATCCCATATAAGGATGAATTGTAAAAGTTATTGAAATAAGTGCTCCTGCAACACCACAAAGAGCAGCATTTAATCCAAAAGTTGCTGCATAAACTTTTTCTGTATCCACACCTAAAATCTTTGCAGCTCTTGCATTTTGAGCTGTTGCTCTGATCGCTCGACCAAGTTTTGATTTTTTCATATAAATTACTAAACCAATAGCAAAAACAATACTAACGAATGCTGAAAATATTTTTGAGTTTGGTAAAACTACTGCACTATCAAATAAAAATGTTGTGCCATAACCTGAATTTGCTAAGACAACATCTGCACCAAATGCAAAGTTCATTAGTTGCATAAAAAGAATACTTATGCCGAATGTAGCAAGAATTGAGATAAACAAGTCTCTATCAACGACTTTATTGATTACTAATTTATAAATTCCTACACCAACAAAATACATTATAATCGGTGAAACTATGACTCCCCAGGCTGGATGAATTCCATAAAGATACATGAAGTATGCAATGTATCCACCAAGGATAACTAAATCACCTTGTGCAATGTTTATGATATTCATGACCCCCCATTGCAAAGCCATGCCATAAGCAATTAACGCAAATAAAATTCCAAGTAGTATCCCATCCAAGCAAGCTTGGACTGTAATCATCGGATACTGAAAAACCATGAAATCCATAATTTGCCTCTAAAAAAAATACCCCCTAGAGTTTAGGGGGTATTTAAAGATTTGTTATTATCTGTCAGACCACTTAGGAATTGGGTGAATCAATTTAGCTGAAGCCCACTTTAGTGGAGCTACAACTTTATTTTCACATTTCCCAGCGCCATCGCACATTACTTGGAAAAGTACCATCGGTTTGTCAACATTTTGACCACCTGGTGCGAACTTAATATTTCCATAGAATGTTTGCATGTTCGTAGCTGCAAGAGCATCTCTTACTTTCTTTTGATCGAAAGAATTCGCTCTTTCAAAAGCATCTTTGAACACTAACAATGCTGCAGAAGACTCTGCTGATTGATATGGCGGGTCATATCCAAACTCTTTTTGGAAGTCTGCCGCATATGTCATACCATCTTTAAAGAAGTTATCTTTATAAGTTAGTGTTTTATGCCATTGAGAAGCACATAATGCATACTGAGAATTTTTACCATGTTGTTTTGATAATTTCGCAGCATCACAATGTGTCATTGCTAACATTGGAACATCAACTTTCATTTCAGCAATTTGTCTAATTGCAGTTAATGCACCTTTTGTGTGTCCTGATACCACAAGAACATCTGGCTTCATTTGTTTTACTTTAACTAATGTAGCAGCCATATCGTTAAGCTCTTTTGGCAGCTTATCGTCGATTATAATCTCAGATCCAGTTTCTTTCGCTGCATCTAAAATACCTAATCTTACGTCTTGTGAAAAAGCATCTTGTTCAAATGCTTGTGCAATTCTTACACCTTTTCCACCATTTAACTCAACCGCTGTTCTAATAGCTACATCAAGATA
>QCDD01000002.1 GCA_003281045.1 Pelagibacteraceae bacterium AG-349-L23
CCACTCTGTTTTTTTGAGCTCCTTAGTTAAAGCAATCTTTAAAACTTCATCAGCATACTCAACAGGAGTTATTTTAATTTCATCAATGATTTTTTTTGGCATATCAACTAAATCTTTCTCATTTTCTTTCGGAATTAAGACCTCTTTGATTCCCGCTCTATGCGCTGCAATAAGTTTTTCTTTTAAGCCACCAATTGGCAATACTTGACCTGTTAAAGTTACCTCACCTGTCATCGCAACATCTCTTTTAACTGGAATGTTTGTTATAGAAGATACTATTGAAGTAACCATCCCAATTCCTGCAGATGGACCATCTTTTGGTGTGGCACCCTCTGGAACGTGAATATGAAAATCTTTTTTCTCAAACAATGGAGGTATTATTCCATATTCTAAACATTTAGATCTAACAAAAGATTTTGCAGCTTTTACTGACTCTTGCATTACATCTCCAAGCTTACCTGTTATTTGCATTCTTCCTTTACCTGGCATTGTAGCAGTTTCAATTTTCAAAATTTCTCCACCATACTCAGTCCATGCCAATCCAGTAACTATTCCTACTCTATTTTCAGTTTCCAACTCACCTGATTTAAACTTAGGAACACCTAAAAAATCTGACAAATTTTCTTTATTAATCTTGACTTCTTTTTCTTCTCCGGAAACAACTTTCTTAACTACTTTTCTGGCGACCTTAGAAATTTCTCTTTCTAAATTTCTAACACCAGACTCTTTAGTGTAACTTCTGATAATTTCTTGAATAATGTCATTTTGTAAACTCATCTCTTTTTCTTTAACGCCGTTATCTTTAATTTGTTTTGGCAATAAATATTTGTTTGCAATATTTATTTTTTCATCTTCTGTATAACCCGCGAGTCTTATAACCTCCATTCTATCTAGTAGAGGTGGAAGAATATTTAAAGTGTTAGCTGTTGTAACAAACATAACATCAGATAAATCATAATCAACTTCAAGGTAATGATCGTTAAAAGTTGTATTTTGCTCAGGATCTAATGCCTCCAGTAAAGCTGAAGATGGGTCACCTCGATAATCATTACCAATTTTATCAATCTCATCTAAGAGAATTAATGGATTTTTTGTACCAGCTTTTTTCATCATTTGGATTATTTTACCAGGTAAAGAGCCTATGTATGTTCTTCTATGTCCCCTTATTTCAGCTTCATCTCTCATACCACCAACTGACATTCTTACAAATTCTCTATTAGTAGCTTTTGCTATTGATTTTCCTAAAGATGTTTTACCAACACCAGGAGGACCAACCAAACATAAAATAGGCCCTTTTATTTTTTCCATTCTTTTTTGAACAGCTAAAAATTCAATTATTCTCTCTTTTACTTTTTCTAAACCAAAATGATCTTTATCTAAAACTTCTAAAGCTTTTTTTAGATCAATATCTACAGCACTTTTTTTTTGCCACGGAAGTTCTGTCATCCAATCTAAATAATTTCTTACAACTGTTGCCTCAGCTGACATTGGGCTCATATTTTTTAATTTTTTTAATTCCTGCAAACATTTCTTTTCAACATCTTTAGGCATTCTCGCTTTAATTATTGCTTTATTAAGGCTAGTATTTTCATCTTTTCCATCTTCAATTTCACCTAACTCTTTTTGAATAGCTTTTAGTTGTTCATTTAAATAATATTCTCTTTGAGTTTTTTCCATTTGCGTTTTAACTCTTCCACGAATTCTTTTTTCAACACCAATTATACTAGTCTCATTCTCCATTATCTTGATTATTGAATTTAATCTTTTCTTTACATCTATAGTTTCGAAAATTTGTTGTTTTTCTGAAATAGTTGCAGTTATATGAGAGGCAATGTTATCAGCAATCTGAGAAGGGTCTTTTAATTGTTTAATAGAATTAATAGTTTCATTTGAAATCTTTTTGTTAATTGATGTTAATTTTTCTAATCTTCTTAAAGCTGTTGCTGCTAATGGATATAAATCCTCATCTTTATTTAAGACATCGTTATAGTGATTAAATTCACAAGTAATGAATTTTTCATTGTCTTTGAAATCTAAAATTTTAACTCTTTTTATTCCTTCCACTAAAACTTTGACAGTTCCATCAGGTAATTTTAAGAGTTGAAGAATACTCCCCTCACATCCATACATAAAAATGTCTGTCTTTTTTGGGTCATCTATTTCTGAGTTCTTTTGAGTTACTAAGATAATTTTTTTATCTTTTTTCATTACTTCATTAAGAGCAGAGATAGATTTATCTCTTCCTACGAAGAGAGGAATCACCATACTTGGAAACACCACTATGTCTCTAAGCGGTAATAAAGGTAATGAAATTTTAACGTCCATGAATAAGAATATGGATATTATAAATTATATTGCAATACCTTTTTCTTATTTATTAAGGATATTACGCCGCTGAGGTCTTGCTAGGCTTTGATTTATCGTCCGATTCTGAATGAACTATTATTGGTTGTGATTGCCCTTTTACAGATGCAGCATCAACTATGACTTCTTTAATATTTTCTTGACTCGGTAAATCATACATCGTCTTAAGTAAAATATTTTCCAAAATTGATCTTAAACCCCTTGCTCCTGTTTTTTTCCTAATTGCTTTAAGGGCAATTTCTTTTAATGCACTTTCTTTAAAACTTAGTTTTGCACCATCTAATTTAAATAATTCTTGATATTGTTTTGTTAAAGAATTTTTTGGCTCTTGCAATATTTTGATTAAAGATTTTTCGTCTAAATCGTCTAAAGTAGCAATCATCGGTAACCGTCCAATAAATTCTGGGATAAGTCCATATCTTAATAAATCTTCAGGTTCTAAACCTTTCATCCATTCACCAGTCTTTTTATCTTGTGTATTTTTTACATCAGCACCAAAACCAATTGAGGTTCCCTTGTCTCTTTGTGAAATAATCTTATCTAATCCTGCAAAAGCGCCACCACAAATAAATAAAATATTTGTTGTATCAACTTGTAAAAATTCTTGCTGAGGATGTTTTCTTCCACCTTGTGGTGGAACACTAGCAATAGTTCCTTCCATAATTTTTAAAAGCGCTTGTTGTACACCTTCACCTGAAACATCTCTAGTTATTGATGGGTTCTCAGATTTTCTACTAATTTTATCAACCTCATCTATATAAACAATTCCACGTTGTGCTTTTTCAACATTGTAGTCTGCAGCTTGTAATAACTTTAGAATAATATTTTCAACATCTTCACCAACGTAACCTGCTTCGGTTAAGGTTGTTGCATCAGCCATTGTGAACGGAACATCTAAAATTCTAGCGAGTGTTTGTGCTAATAATGTTTTTCCACATCCAGTCGGGCCAACTAATAGAATGTTTGATTTGGCAAGTTCTACATTTTTACTTGTCTTATTTTCATAATTGAGTCTTTTGTAATGATTGTGAACCGCCACAGATAAAACTTTTTTAGCATGTGATTGGCCAATTACATAATCATCTAAAACTGAACAAATCTCTTTTGGTGAAGGTAAGCCATCTTGATGTTTTACAAAAGTATCTTTACTCTCTTCTTTGATGATATCCATACAAAGCTCAACACACTCATCACAGATAAAAACAGTTGGGCCTGCAATAAGTTTTCTAACTTCGTGTTGACTCTTTCCGCAGAAAGAACAATATAAAATATTTTTGTTATTTGTATTCATAGTTTTTATAACGAATCAATCTAATTACTCTATTATAAGAGACTTATGTTAATCAAGTTTCTAATAATTTGATGTCAATATCTTGTGTATTAAGATCTTTTTTCTACTACTTCATCTATCAAGCCAAATGACTTGGCAGCATCAGCGGTCATGAAGTTATCTCTTTCTAGAGCAGATTTAATTTCGTCTACTGATTTACCTGTATGTTTTGAATAAATTTCATTCAATCTTTTTTTTAAAGATAAAACTTCATTAGCGTGAATCTCAATATCAGTTGCTTGTCCTTGAAAGCCAGCAGATGGTTGATGAACCATTATTCTAGAATTTGGTAATGAAAATCTTTTACCTTTTTTTCCAGCTGAAAGTAAAAATGATCCCATCGATGCTGCTTGACCGATACATAATGTGGAAATATCCGGCTTTACATATTGCATTGTATCGTAGATACCAAGACCCGCAGTTACTAACCCACCAGGACTATTTATATATAAATAAATTTCTTTTTTTGGATCTTCTGCCTCCAAAAATAAAAGTTGAGCAGTAACTAGAGAAGCAACATTATCGTTAATTTGACCTGTTAGAAAAATTATTCTCTCTTTTAATAGTCTAGAGTAAATATCATATGCTCTCTCTCCCTTACTTGATTGTTCAACAACCATAGGTACTAACGTGCTCATATGTTCTGATATTTTATTTATCATAAGTTGATTCGCTTTACTTATACAACTTGAGATTACTTTTTGCTAACTTTTTTTGTTTTTTTGGCAGGTGATTTTGTTTTTGAGGTTTTTGTTTTAGTTTTGTTCGTTGAAGATTTTTTAGCCTCAATCTTCTTTTCAATTTTTTCTTTGCCTTCATTAGAATGACTATATTCTTGCATTTGAGATTGTTTCAAAATTTTTTCTGCCTCTTCTTTTGAAACTTCTTTCTTATTAGGTTTTGCTTTTTCTTTAATTACCTTTAAAATTTTTTCTTCATAGACAGTACCTCTCAAGCTAGATAATGCTGAAGGATTTTTTTGATAAAAATCCATGACCATTTTCTCTTGACCTGGCATCATTCTAATTTGTTTTTGGACTTCAGCTTGTAGTTCCTGCTCTGTTACCTTGATTTGATTTTGTTCACCGAATTCATTCAAAACTAATCCAACTTTTATTCTTTTTTTCGCTATTTCTTCAAAATTTTTTCTACTTTTTTTTGCATCTTCTTCAGACATTCCTTGAGAAAGAATTTTTACTTCTTCATCAATCAGATTCTCAGGAATTTCAGTAATCTTAAATTTTTCTATCTCTTTTAAGATTTGATTTTTAGATAAACGCTCAAGAGAATTTTTATATTCATCATTTATTTGTTTTGAAATTAAAGATTTAAGATCTTTCAAATCTTTAGCACCAAAATTTTTTGCAAATTCATCATCGATTTTTACAGGTTCAGGATTTTTTAATACAGTTATTTTGCATTTAAATTTTGCTTTTTTATTTACCAATTCTTTTTCAGGAAAATTTTCAGGTAAAGTAGCTTCAACAGTCTTTTCATCACCTACTTTGACACCTATTAGTTGTTTATCAAAACCTTTTAAAAATAAATCTTTACCCAATGTTAATTGTGTATTTTTACCTTCACCACCTTTAAATGGCTTGTCATCAATAGTAGCATTATAATCAAAGGCTACTAAATCACCTTCTTTTGCAATTGCATCTTTTGGAGTTTCTTTAAAGTTTGGTTGATTTTTTGCAATTTCTTTTATTCTTTTTTCAGCCTCAGTTTCATCTATTTTTACTGAATACTCATCAAACTTAATATTTTCTATTGGTTTTACTTCAACCTTTGGAAGCTCTGTTACTGATATAATATATTCAAGATCTTTATCTTCTCCGTAAGTTTTAAGATCTAATTTTGGTTGACCAGCAGGTTTAATATTGTTTTCTTGCAATGCTTTAGTTGAAGAATCTTTAATAACCTTATCTAAAACTTCACCAAAAACTGCTTTTCCAAATTGTCTTTTTAAAATTTCCTTTGGTACTTTTCCAGGTCTAAAACCTTTGAGGTTTATAGTTCCTTTAATTTCTTCATACCTTTGATCCATATGAGTACTCATAGTTTTTTTATCTATGAATACTTTTAAGTCTTTATTTAAACCCTTTTTATTTTCTATTGTTACTTTCATAATCTATTGATGGTAGGGCGAAAAGGACTCGAACCTTCACAGATTGCTCTATCGGTTCCTAAGACCGACGCGTCTACCAATTCCGCCATCGCCCCACAAATCTTGAAGTTTTATATATTATTGAAACTATTTGTCCAACGACATTTGTTGTAAAATTTATAATTTTTCCTTTATAATGATTATTATGATTGTTTCGCCATGTATAAGTATTTGTAAAACTGATCCTAAAACCGGATATTGTTATGGCTGTGGCAGAAATAATGATGAAAAAAAAATTTGGAAACAAGAGGATACTTCAGATCAATGGAAAATAGAAAACCTTAAAACAATTAAAGCTAGATTGTCTGGATGGCAATTAGAAAGTTTTGAAGAGTCCTATACATATAAAATTGAAAATGGTATTTCTCTTTTTAAAAAAAGTTTAAAAAATGAGTAGAACTACAATAGTATCAATTATTTACATAATAGGCCTTATCTTTGGAGCTTTATTTCTTAAAATATGGAGTGCCGACACCAATGTATACAAAGGCCTTTTAGGATTGGGCTGGACAGCTATATTTTTAATAAGTTTATTTTTAGCTGACAAACATGAAAAAAGTTAAATATTTTATCGTTTTTTTATTACTCATTTCACCTATCCAAAGTTTAAAATCTGAGATTATAGTAATGAGTTCTTGTGACGACAAACAAGATGAGTTTTTAAAGAATGAATACATACTTAATTTGAATGAATTGATTATGGTCAGAAATTATGTGTACAAAGAAAAAACTTATCAAAAATACAGATTAACAGACCTTAGTATAAAGAAATCTAACTCTTATGTAAGAAATATTTATGAGGAAAATGGAAAAATTTTAACTCACAAACATGGATATCCACAATTTTATACTCAAATACTTTTTGAAAAAGGCAAACAAGAAGTTTATATGAAAACTGTTTTAAATGATGAAGAAGGAATTTCCAAAATTTCTACATGTAAAAAAATTGAAAAATTTGATAGTGAAAGCTAATTTTTTTTACTTTTTTTTGTAAAGTTTCTTTTTTTTTGACCAAATCGACTTTGAATAATGTTACTTCTGTGTCTAGCATAAGCTTGATTTTGTGCTTGTTTCATTGCTCTCTTTGAGGACATAATCTTTAATAATCAATTTCTATACTATTCAACTTTTTAAAATTTTTATCAGCAATCACAATTTCTCCTGAACTTGGTGCATAATTTAGAGCTTCCGATATTACTACATAATGAGTGACTAACACTAAATTTTTATCACCAGTCCAACTTTTTACATAATCTTTGAGCTTTTTCATTTGCATTTTTCTATTTTTTGCAAATTTTGCGCTGTAAAAAGAATTAAGAAAATTTTCTGTTTCATAATTTTTAAAAGCAATCAAAGCCGTTTCTTTACATCTGCACCATTCACTTGAAATTACTAATTTAATAGGAATATCATTTTCTTTAAAAAAATTTCCAATTTTTTTTGATTGCAATCTTCCTGATTGACTCAAATTTCTTTGGGTCTCACAATTATTAATATTAAAGTTTTCTGGATCACCACTACCTGGGGCATAAGCATGTCTGATAAAAATTAAATTACCACCTTTTTGAAGATTGTTTATAATTTCTTTTTCGGTATCTGCATTTATTTCAATTGTTAAAGCGAGAAATATTATTATTATAATCTTAAGTAATTTCATAGATGAGCATTAAATTCAAAAAATTAAATAACACAATAATTAAATGTAAAAAATGTCCCCGTTTATTTAATTTCATAAAAAAAATTTCATTAGAAAAACGGAAACAAAATATAAATGAGAAGTATTGGGGAAAGCCTGTTACTGGTTTTGGTGACATCAATGCAAAATTAATGATTATAGGTTTAGCTCCAGCAGCACATGGCGGAACTAGAACAGGCAGAGCTTTTACTGGAGATAAATCAGGGGATTTTTTATTTAAAAGTCTCCATAAAGTAAATATATCAAATCAAAATTTTTCAGAAAATAAAAATGATGGATTAAGATTAAAATCGACTTATATAACTAATATACTCAAGTGTGTTCCTCCAGGAGATAAACCAAAAAATAGTGAATTAATAAAATGTTCCAATTATTTTATTAGTGAATTAGACCAATTAAAAAAACTTAAAGTAATTGTAGCATTAGGTAAAGTTGCTTTTGATAATTGTCTAAAAATTTACAAAAAAAAATTTAATATAAATAAAAAATTTGAATTTAAACATGGAAAAAAATATTTACTACCCGATAATAGAATATTAATTGCATGTTATCATCCTAGCCCTAGAAATGTTAATACTAAAGTTATAACACCTTTAATGATTAACAGTTTATTTAAAAAAGCAAAAAAATTTTCTATGCTTTGATTGTATCACAAAAGTAAGGTTTAAATTTTGAGTAAATATCCTCAGGAATTTTAACTGGCTTACCGTCTTTATTAATGAAAACTAAATGAACTTGTGCTTCAACTATAATTTCTTCACCTTTTGTAATAATTTGGTTCATAAAAAAAGAGGTTTTAGTTATAGATTTAACAAAAGATCTAATAGTTAATTCATCCTCTAAAAATGCTGATTTTTTATATTCAATGTTACAAGACTTGACGATTATTAACGAACCAAATTGTTCCTGAACTTTTTTATTACTAAAACCTATTGAAAATAGAGCCTCTGTTCTTGCTCTTTCTAAATACTTTAAATAATTTGCATAATAAACCACTCCACCAGAATCTGTATCTTCATAATAGACTTTTAATTTGTGAAAAAAATTTTCATGCATATGAAAATTATATCAAATAATTATCTAATTTGCTGAAAAATAGATATTTTGAAAATATGCTATAGCTTTCATTTTAGAATTATCGGTATCAGACATTATAGCTAACCCATCTAATTCATTAACATCTAAATTATGGAATTTTTTAAAATCTTCTTTGACATTTGCTTTTACAGTAACCCACTGATTAAGATTATTTTTAGTAGTAGATAAAACATTATCTATGGACTTTTTGGTATAAGGGCTTGGTGAACTAAATCCAATATCGTTGTTACTTGAAAAAACATAGTTGATTGCCCTATTAGAAAGCGGTGTTGCACCAGTCTTTTTTACTGCAAATACTCTTGCTGCAAAATCATGTCCTTTTTTTGTATTTTCTTTTATCCCAGATAAATCTTTTTCAACTTTCCATGTAATATTGATAAAAGGTGTCTTATTAAGGTCAATTTTCACTTCTTTTCCTAAACCAGATGCAGCATTATCAGCAACAGATTTTAAAAAATTGCCGTTTTCATTAGATCCAACTGAATAATTTGTCTTATTGTCAGCACCTCTCACCTTTCTAACCTCAAGCTGTGAAAGTTCAGCCTCGGTAAATTCAAATACTTTTATTTCACTAGCTCCACCTATCTCAGTAAATAAAAAGAGACCGATTAAAAGTTTTGAAATTATTTTCATAGATTTTAAAAAAAAATTGTTAATACATTATTTTGACAAAATTTAAACAATCAAAAATCAATTTCTATTCGTATATATAATTTATGAAGACAATTTCCATTTTTATTTTATTAATTTACTGGTCAATAATGATTTTTGCTCCAGTTATGTCAAAAGATGTTAAATTTAGCAGAGCTAAACTCAATCAGACCAAAGTAGTAGAGATAAAACCAAGAATTTAATAGGTCGAACGACCCCCACTGATATCAAAAACTGCAGCAGTTGAGAATGTATTTTCCTCTGAAGATAACCAGCAGACTAAAGAGGTAAACTCCTCAACTTCAAGAAATCGTCCTCTTGGCACTTTTGATAGCATTCTTTGGACATGTTCTTTGGTCATTTGGTCCAAAATTCTGGTTTTAGCACCTGCAGGGGTAACGGCATTTACTGCTATATTTTTATCCGCAAGCTCTTTCCCTAGTGATTTTGTTAATCCAATAGCCCCTGCTTTTCCAACACTATAAGCGCTTGCGTTGGCATTACCATCTTTACCCGCAACTGAGGCCACATTAACTATTCTTCCATAATTATTTTTGATCATATTCGGTACAATTGTTCGACAACAATTAAAAGTACCCATTAAATTTATATCAACAACCTTCTTCCACATTTCAATATCATATTCCCATAAAGTTGCTGTTGGACCAGTAATACCAGCATTATTAATCAATATATCAATATTTTTTTGTTTAGTAATTTCTTGGACACACTCTTCAACTTTTGAGTAATTTGAAATATCAACAATATTAAAACTTAAATTGGGACTTTTAATATCTTCAATTGCTTTTTCGACCATCTTCTGGTCATTGTCCCAGATAATTACACTCGCACTCGACCTTATTAATCTTTTTGTAATGTCTAAACCAAAACCTTGTGCACCTCCAGTGACAATTGCGGTTCTGCCTTTAAAATCAAAAGAAATTTTATCCATAAAGTTACTCTCTAGCTAGGAGGTAATAAACGAAAGCTGAAACAAAAGCACCAATAATCCATGAGTAAGATTGTAAAAACATTAGATTTGTGTTCCAAATTGTTGAGGCAGAAAAAATAAAACCTAATATTAAAGAATAAACTCCTTTAAGATGCCATCCTCCCGAATAATAATAAGTACCATTAGTTTCAAGTGAGTATATATCTTTGTTTTCTAATTTTCCTTTTTTAATCATGTAAAAATCAGTAATCATTAATCCGAACAGAGGACCAAAAAAAGCACCGATAGTATCTATATAAGATAAGACCCCAACCTGACTTAAAAAAGTTAACCAAAAAACTCCTATAATAAACCCAAATATAGCAATCACATAACTGGCACTTTTGAAGGAGAAAGATGTGGGATCAAAATTAATTAAAGTATATTGAGAAGGAATAAAGTTTGCTATTAAATTAGTTGATGCAGAGGCAATGATTATAAAAATTAAGGCTAAAGAAACCAAAAGAATATTATCTAATTTTCCAATTATATCTGTCGGGTTAGTTAAAATCATCTCCACATTTTGTTGATTTAAATTTTGAAATGCATCAGCGCCAGTAACAATAAATAATGAAAAAAATGAAAAAATTATTAGATTTAAAATTAAGCTTAAATTGCCTTTTCTTAGCTCTTGTTCATTTTTAACGTATCTAGAAAAATCACCAAACGACAAGATTACAATAGAAAAAAAGGTAAATGTTGTGCCAGCAACTGTTATTATTGGGCCTACATTATTAGCATTAAATATATTTTGAAAATCAAGAACATTGATAAATGATTTAGCAGTTAATTTTACATCAGATAAAAAAACAATGAAGAAAAACATCACCATTGCTGCATAAATTAATAATGCTGAAAACTTAATTAATCTTTTATTAAAGTTCATGCCAACACTAAATAAGTATGTTTGCAAAGTAATTGATAATATGATGGCAACCCAATCAATAATATTAAGTCCTATGAAAAAAACTAATAAAATTTCTTTTTGTAAAATTGAATTGTCAACTGAATACATTAAAACCCTAATTAAAAAACCAATCGCTTTTGATAAAAAATATGTTTGGATACCAAACATAAATATTCCAACGATACTCCTTAATAATCCAAAAAATTGAGCACCTCTAAATCCTAATGAAGATCTTAACAAAACAACAAATGGTAATCCAAATTTCTGAGAGGGTTTACCTATTAAATAAGAAAATATATAAACAAAAAAGGTTCCTAAAATTGTTCCAAAAAGAACTACTGCAGTATTCAAATTATAAATTAAGTATAAAGATGCAATTAGTGAAAATCCAATAACACTTTGTATATTAACTCCCCAAAAACAAAATAAGTCCTTCCAGTCCCAAGTTTTATTGTTAGGGTTTACAGTTACTAAATCCCAATTAATGAGAGTTTTTTTTGTTTTTTGCTGACTCACTTAGACAATATAAAACTTTAATATTCTACTGTCCATATAAGAGAGTTGGTAACCAAAGTGCAATTTTAGGAAATATAATGATCAAAACTAATCCAATTACTTGAAGAACCATAAACTGCATCATTCCATAATAAATATCTTTTAAATCCCATTCAGGAACAACTCCTTTTAAAAAGTATGCTGAGAGTGCTACAGGAGGTGATAGCCAGGCGGTTTGTAAATTAACAGCAACTAAAATTGCAAACCAAGTTAAATTAAATCCTAATGCCTCTACCAATGGTAAAATTATTGGAATAATAATCATAACAATCGGTACCCATTCTAACGGCCAACCCAATAAAAAAATCATAACCATTATCATAGCTAGAATTAAATACTTGTTCATTTCTAAGCCTAGTAAAAATTCAGTTAATAAAGTTGGAGTTCCTAGTCTTGCAAAAACTGCACCAAAAAAATTTGATGCCGCAACCAATACCATTATTAAGGCAGTAATCTCTAACGTTTTCACTAATGCTTCTTGAAGTTTTGAAAGAGTTAATTTTTTATATGCTAATGAAAGTAATAAAGCACCCATGGCTCCACAGCCCGCTGCTTCTGTTGGAGTTGCAAATCCAAATAAAATACTACCTAATGCAGCAAATACTAAAGCTGCTGGAGGAACTAAACCTAAGAAAAATTCTATCCATACTTCTTTCATGCTTGCGGCCCTCATGTCATCAGGCAAAACAGGTCCAAGTTTTGGATTAATCATGCATCTGATTGTTGTGTAAGCTGCATACAAACTCGCAAGAAGGATTCCTGGTAAGATTGCAGCTGCAAACAAATCTATAACTGGAATTTCCATAATAGGTCCCATTACAACAAGCATAATGCTTGGTGGAATTAAAATTCCTAAAGTACCACCAGCAGTAATAGTGCCAGCAGCAAGTTTTACATCATAACCAGATCGATTCATTGATTTAGCAGCCATAATTCCGAGAATTGTGACTGATGCACCAACAATTCCTGTTGCAGCCGCAAATATAACTGAAACAAATAAAACTGCGTAGTATAAAGACCCTTTTACTTTTGCCAACATCATTTGAAATGCTGAAAACAACCTTTCCATCAATCCAGCTTGTTCCATCATAATACCCATAAAAACAAAGAGTGGGACGGCGGCGAGCGTTTGTTCGGTCATAACCATTGAAAATTGAAGGGTCATTAAATAAAAAACTAATTTTCCAAAACCAAGATAACCAAATACAAATCCTAGAAATATTAAAGTGAATGAAATTGGAAATCCTATAAATATTGCAAATAGCATCACGCCAACTAAAATAAAACCTAAAATAGCTGGATCAATGAATTCTGCTATCATTTTTTCTCTCCTGGCCACTCACCTTTTTTAGCTGCCCAATAACTTTTTAGTAATTCTGAAAAACCTTGAATTAATAAAAAAATAATTCCAAGTAACAAACACGTTTTGATGGGCCACATATAGGGCATCCAAGTAGTATCCATCCCTCGCTCGCCTCTTATAATTGACTCCTCAACAAAACCTATGGTCATATAAAGAAAAACAATTAGTCCTGGAAAATAAAATAAAAGATATAACCAAAAATCAATAAGACCTTGTGTTTTTGTTTTAAAATTTCGATATAAAAAATCTGCTCTTATATGTACTCCTCTAGAGAGAGCATATCCTGCACCGAGCATAAATAATGCGCCATAAAGAAAACGGCTAATGTCGTAAGCCCAAATTGTTGGTGCTAAAAATAATTTTCTTGCAAGAACTTCATAGGTCATCGCAAAAATGAGTGGCATCAGTATCCAACAAACAATACTACCAATCCACTTACTAAATTTATCAATATTAATAATAGATTTTGCCATCCATGATGGCATATCTGTTGGCATTTTACCTGATCCACCTCGCCTTTCGGCAATCATTTCATCAGAGATATCTAGTTTACCAGGTTCGTCAGCCATAAAATTTTAGTTAAAAAAATTAGAGCGGACTTTAAAAGTCCGCTCTAAAAAATCAAGATTAATTACTGATTACTTTAATGTTGCTGCGTGAGCCATTCCTAGCTTCGCATTAGACATTTGAGCACCACTCCAGAAAGGAACAGCAACATCAGCAAAATTTTTCATTGAAGTGTAAACTTCGTTAAAAAATTTATTATCTTTAGCATTCTTATTTAAAGATGCTTTTGCTGCAGCCATATATTCTGTGAAATAATCTGAAGGTGTATCCTCTAGAATTACTCCATGTTTAGTAGTTAGCTCTCTTAAAGCTTTACCATTCTCATAGATTCTGTAACTTAAAGATTTTGCTAATGAAGCATTAGCAGCTACTTCAAGTGACTTTTTCTCATGAGCGCTCATAGCATTGTATGTTTTTCCAGTAATATAAAAGTCAGCATTAACGACTACTTGGTGTAAACCTTGTAAGTAATAGTGCTTTAAAACTTTTTGAAAACCAAATGTTAAGTCTGGTTTTGGACAACACCACTCAGCAGCATCGATAGTTCCTGCTTCAAGAGCTGGCAGAATATCTCCACCACCCATTGCAACAGACGCTATACCAATGTCTTTATAAGTTTGTCCTGGAATTCCTGGAGGAGTTCTGAACTTATATTTTCTAAAGTCAGCCATATCTTTAATTGGTTTTGGAAACCAACCTAAAGCTTCTGGGCCAACTGGTTGAATCATAAATCCTTTAATATCTCTTCCCATTTCTTTCCAAAGTTGGTCGTATAACTCTTTACCACCACCATATTGGAACCATGATAGGAATGCGATATTGTCGATACCTACTCCACCACCAGCTACTGGCGAACCAAATAACATTGCAGCAGGGTGATCACCTGACCAATAGTGAGTCCATGCGAAACCACAATCAATCAAACCTTTATCAACAGCATCTAGAGTTTCTTTAACTCCTACAACTGCGCCAGCTGGCAATATTTCAAATTTTAACGATCCACTCGTTAATTCAGTTACTGTGTCAGTAAAGTCCTTTAACATTTTTACCTCATCAGCTTTAGTGTTAAGAACAGTTTGACACTTTAATGTTTTTGCAGCATTGGCACTTGAAGTAAATCCAAGAACTAAAATTGTTGCAAATAACATTGAAATGATCTTTTTCATTATTTATCCTCTTGTTAGTTAAATTTAACTTGTTTAATTCAATCAGAAAAACAAACCTGACACAAGTGACAATCGATAGATATAAGTGTAAAAGCATTAAAAAGCTTGAACTAAAAAACGATTCAACTAATGATGGAAAATTTTGATTACGTAATTATTGGAGCAGGATCTGCAGGATGTGTTCTGGCAAACAGACTTTCTGAAAATTCAAATAACAAAGTCGTATTAATTGAAGCTGGTGGAAAAGATAATTATCCATGGATACATATCCCTGTTGGATATTTTAAAACCATGCACAATCCCTCTGTTGATTGGTGTTATAAAACCGAGCCTGATGCTTCAATGAACAATAGATCAATTCGTTATCCAAGAGGTAAAACATTGGGTGGTAGCTCTTCGATCAACGGGCTACTTTATATTAGAGGACAAAGCAGAGATTATGATATTTGGCGACAATTAGGAAATACTGGTTGGGGTTGGGATGATGTTCTGCCATATTTTATAAAAGCAGAAAACCAAGAGAGAGGAAAAGATGAATTTCATGGTATTGGTGGGCCTCTATCAGTTTCTGATCAAAGAATTCAGTTGCCATTATTGAATGAATTTCAAAATGCTGCTGAAGAGTTTGGTATCCCCAAGACAAAAGATTTTAACACAGGTGATAATCATGGATGTGGTTATTTTCAAGTTACTGAAAAAGATGGCTTTAGATGTAGTACTTCAGTTGGATATCTAAACCCAATAAAAAACAGACAAAATTTAAAAACGATAACTAATGCTCATGTAAAAAAAATTAATTTTAAAGGCAAAACTGCAAAAGGAATTGAATATTGGCAAGGTGATGAGCTTAAAAAACTAACTTGTAATAAAGAAATAATTTTATCATCTGGTTCGATAGGTTCACCTCAGATATTGCAAACTTCTGGAATAGGAAATTCTCAAAAATTAAAAGAATTAGGTATAGATATAGTACAAGAATTAAAAGGTGTTGGTGAAAATTTACAAGACCACTTGATGTTTAGACCTATATATAAAATTCAAGGACTTAAATCGCTAAATAAAAAGGTTAATAGTTTATTTGGAAAATTAATGATTGGTCTTGAATATGTTTTTAATCGTAGTGGACCAATGACCATGGGGGCGAGCCAAATGTGTATGTTTGCTAAAAGTGATCCCTCATTAGAATTACCAGATCTACAATGGCACGTACAACCAATGAGTATGGACACCCTAGGAGCAACTAAAAATCACGATTTTCATGCTTTCACACCTACCGTTTCAAATATTAGACCTACAAGCAGAGGCCATGTGAGTATTGTAGATAAAGACTCCAGAACATACGCAAAAATAAAAATGAATTATCTTTCAACCGATCACGACCGAATGATTGCAGCTAGAGGATTAAAACTTACAAGAAAAATTGTCATGGAATCTGAAACATTTAAAAAATATAAACCTGAGGAATATAGACCAGGTATTGACATTAATGATGATGAGGAACTAGTAAAAGCAGGTTCAGATTTTGCACAAACAATTTTTCATCCAGTTGGCACATGTAAAATGGGTCAAGATGATATGGCTGTAGTTGATGAAAAACTAAAAGTAAAAGGAATTGAAAATTTAAGAGTAATTGATGCTTCTATAATGCCAAACATTACATCAGGTAATACCAATGCACCTACAATAATGATTGCAGAAAAAGGTGCAGATATGATACTTACCCATTGATGTTTGCTGAATTATTTACACCAGAACAATTAACTATATTAACTCAAATTATTTTAATCGATTTAGTCCTTGCAGGAGACAATGCAATAATAATTGGTATGGTTGCATCAAAATTTCCTTTAGAGCAAAGAAGAAAAATTATTATTTTTGGAATTGGTGGTGCGGTTGTTTTAAGAATTATTTTAACTTTACTGACTGCATATTTACTTCAAATAACAGGGCTAAGACTATTTGGAGGTTTGCTTCTTCTTTATATCGTCTACAAATTATATGTAGATGTCATTCAAGGTTCTGAAAATCATAATGATATAAAAGTTGATAATTCAAGTTTTTTCAAAGCGATTTGGACAATTCTCTTAGCAGATTTTACAATGAGCTTAGATAATGTTTTAGGAGTTGCGGGGGCAGCTGGAGATCATTATGGATTATTAGTATTTGGTCTGGTTCTATCAATTGCCTTAATGGCATTTGCAGCAACTTTAATATCAAATTGGATTAAAAAATATAAATGGATTGCTTGGGCAGGTTTGATTGCAATATTAATTGTTGCTATTGAATTGATTTACACAGATATTAAAATATTGTTTTTATAATGTATTTAAAAAATTATAACTTAAAGAATAAAACGGCAGTTGTCACTGGTGCTGGCAAAGGGCTTGGAAGAGCTTGCGCAATAGCACTTGCAGAAGCTGGAGCAAATTTGATTATAATTAGTAGAACTAAAAAAGATCTAGATGAAGTTTCAAAAAAGATTAAAAAATTAAAGTCAAAATGTAAATCTTATGTATGTGACATCACAAATTATAATAAAATTAAAGGCATTATTAATAATCAACCAAAAATAGATATTTTGATTAATAATGCTGGCAATAATATTCCTGAACATTTTACAAAAGTGAAGACTAAAAACATGGAATATCTTGTAAAGATTAATACGATGGCAACTTTTAATCTTGCTCAGCTGTGTGCTCTTAAGATGATAAAGTCAAAAAATAGAAAAAAAATTGGTGGTTCAATTGTCAACATGTCATCACAAATGGGACATGTTGGAGGCCCTATTCGAAGCGTATACAACATGACAAAATTTGGTTTAGAGGGATTAACAAAAGGTATGTCTATTGATCTTGCAAAATACAATATACGAGTAAATACAGTTTGTCCTACATTTGTAGTTACTCCAATGACAAAAAAATTTCTAAAAAGTAAAAAATTTAAAAAAGAAGTATTAGGAAATATTCCATTGGGAAAATTTGCTGAACTTTCTGATGTTTCAAGTGCAGCTGTTTTTCTTGCATCTGATGCTGCAGCGATGATTACAGGAACTTCATTATTGGTTGATGGTGGATGGACTGCAAGATAATAACTAGATTATTTTTTTTAATTTTTTATTTTATACCTACACATTTAGTAGCAATAGAATTTACAGGAAAATTTTTACAAGGACACTTTATTATTGGACAGACTGATCCAAAAGCAAAAATTATAATAGACAAAAAACAAGTTAAAGTATCAGAGGATGGTTTTTTTGTTTTTGGTCTAGATAGAGACAGAAAATTTGATTTAACAATTACAAAAATTATTAATGGAAAAAAAGATAAAATAATAAAGAAAGTTCTTAAAAGAAAATATAATATTCAAAGAATAGATGGTTTAGAAGAAAGTAAAGTCACACCCCCAGAGTCTGTTTACAAAAGAATAAAAGAAGAAAATAATAAAATTGGTGAAGCAAGAGCAATTAACTCAGATTTACCCTTTTTCAAAAATCAATTTATTATGCCAGTTGAAGGTATCATTAGTGGTGTTTATGGAAGCCAGAGAATTTTAAATGGTAAACCGAAATGGCCTCATTATGGAATTGATATTGCTGCCAAACAAGGAACTATGATCAAGTCATCTGGATCAGGTGTTGTTACTATGGCTGAAGATGATCTTTATTATACGGGTGGAACAATAATTATGGATCACGGTCATGGCATTTCAACTATTTATTCACATCTTGAAAATGTAATGGTGTCTGTTGGTGATAAAATTAATCAAGGCGATATTATTGGGACTGTGGGCTCAACTGGGAGATCAACCGGTCCACATTTAGATTTTAGAGTTAATTGGTTTCAGACTAGACTAGATCCTATGTCTGTAATAAATTAAATTATGCAAACATTAATCCTATTAGCTTTAGTTATTGTGATTGGGTGGATATTATTCCGACCTATCACAAAAAAAGAACTGGATAGATTTAGTAATAAAGACTGGCCAGATATAGATTTACATTAAGAATTTAAAGAAGGCTGTTTCTTCATATCCTCTTTTTTAATACCGGCTACTCTTACTGGTTTTTTCATAGCATCTCTTCTAAAAGGTTCACCTAATTCTTGATTTAATATCACTTCAATAAATGTTGTAATACCTTTTTTTTGATCCTCACAAGATTGTTTAATGGCAGCCGTAGTTTCTTCCATAGTTTTAACAGTAACACCTTTTAAACCGCAAGCCTCTGCTACTTTTGCAAAACTTAATTCTGGATCAAGTTCTGTACCAACAAAATTATTATCAAACCAAAGAGTTGTATTTCTTTTTTCTGCACCCCATTGGTAGTTTCTAAAAATTACCATTGTAATTGCAGGCCACTCCTCTCTTGCACAAGAGCTCATTTCGTTCATGCTTATTCCAAATGCTCCATCTCCAGCAAAACCAATTACAGGTGTATCCGGACAACCAATTTTAGCACCCAGTATAGATGGAAAACCATAGCCACAAGGACCAAATAAACCTGGCGCTAAATATTTTCTTGGCTTTTCAAATGTTGGATAGGCATTTCCAATTGCACAGTTATTTCCAATATCACTTGATATAATTACATCCTCAGGCATACCAGCTTGAATAGCTCGCCAAGCTTGTCTTGGTGACATTCTATCTGCGTCTCTCTCTCTAGCTTCTTTGTTCCAAACTGTTCCTTCGTCATCATCTTCATGATCTAAACTAGACAATTTTTGTAACCATGCTGATTTTGTCTGATGAATTAAATCTTTTCTTTTTTGTCTATCGGTATCGCCTGCATTTGAAGACAGCTTTTCTAAAATCTGCGTTGCAACTAATTTTGCATCACCACTAATTCCAACTGTAACTTTTTTAGTTAATCCAATTCTATCTGGATTCATATCAACTTGAATTATACTTGCTTTTTTTGGCCAATAATCAATTCCATAACCTGGTAGAGTTGAAAAAGGATTCAATCTTGTTCCTAAAGCTAAAACGACATCAGCCTTAGAAATTAATTCCATCGCAGCTTTTGATCCATTGTATCCTAATGGTCCAACTGCTAAAGGATGACTTCCTGGAAAACTATCATTGTGTTGATATCCTGAGCAAACAGGTGCATCAAGTTTTTCAGCAAGTTTTTTAGTTTCTTCAATTGCTCCGCCAATAACAACACCTGCTCCAGATAATATAACTGGAAATTTTGCTTTAGATAATAAATCTGCCGCCTTAGCAATTGCATCAGCACCTCCACCTTGTCTTTCTAATCTGACGATTGGGGGAAGGTCTATGTCAATCACTTGACACCAATAATCTCTTGGAACGTTTATTTGTGCTGGTGCTGAACCTCTTATTGCTTTTTCTATTACTCTATTTAAAACTTCAGCCATTCTTGAAGGATCTCTTACCTCCTCTTGATAACAAACCATGTCTTTAAATAAATTCATTTGCTCTACTTCTTGAAAACCACCTTGCCCCATAGTTTTATTTGCAGCTTGTGGTGTTACTAATAATAAAGGTGTGTGGTTCCAATAAGCAGTTTTAATTGGTGTTACTAATCCTGTTATACCTGGACCATTTTGTGCAATGACCATTGACATTTTTCCTGTAGCTCTTGTGTAACCATCTGCAATCAAACCACCATTTGTTTCGTGTGCCACATCCCAAAAGGTAATTCCTGCATCTGGAAAAATATCAGATATAGGCATGAACGCTGAACCAATAATTCCAAAAGAGTGTTCAATACCATGCATTTGTAAAACTTTTACAAAAGCTTCTTCTGTTGTCATTTTAGTCATTTGTAGAACCTTTCTAAATTACTTTAGAACAATTTTTTTAAAAATTAATTGTTAATTTTTGCGATTAATATATAAGATTTTAGAAAATTCAAACAAACAAATCGACACTATATTAATGTCAACAGATATTATAATTCACGACAAAAAAGACAATGTTGGTGTAGTTGTAATAGAAAAAATAACTCCAAAACAAGATTGTAAATGCTGGATAATGGAGAACGACAGCTCGGTTAACATTCAATCTGCAGATGAAATCCCTCTAGGCCATAAAATTGCAATGATTGATTTAAAAGAGGGAGATACAATTTTAAAATATGGTCACGATATAGGTAAAGTAGTCAAAGCAATTAAAAAAGGTCAACATGTGCACGTTCATAACGTCAAAACAAAAAAGTGGTAATTAGATGGAAATTCCAAAAAGTTTTTTAGGTTATAAAAGAGAAAATGGCAGAGCAGGAACAAGAAATCATGTAATCATTTTACCTGTTGATGATATTTCAAACGCATGTGCTGAAGCAGTTGCAAATAACATTAAAGGAACAATAGCACTTCCCCATTCTTATGGAAGATTACAATTCGGAGCAGATTTAGAATTGCATTTTAGAACAATGATTGGAACTGGTAGCAACCCAAATGTTGCAGCGGTAATTGTGATTGGTATTGAGCCTAAATGGACTAAGAGAATTGTCGACGGAATTGCAAAAACTGGAAAACCAGTTGAAGGTTTCCATATTGAACGTACTGGGGATATTGGAACTGTAATGAAAGCCTCAAAAAAAGCTCAAGAATTTGTTATGTGGGCTTCTGAAAAACAAAGAGAAGAATGCCCGATAAGTGATTTATGGATTTCAGTAAAATGTGGCGAGTCTGATACCACGTCTGGTTTAGCTTCAAATCCAACTGTTGGAAATTTAATGGATAAACTTGAACCACTTGGAGTTCATTTATGTTTTGGGGAAACATCAGAACTTACAGGAGCAGAAAAAGTTTGTGCTACAAGAGGTGCCACCAAAGAAGCTTCGGATAAATTTATGAAGACTTGGAGTGCTTATAATGATTTTATTTTAAAAGAAGCAACAGATGACCTCTCTGAAAGTCAACCAACTGCTGGTAATATAGCGGGTGGTTTAACGACTATTGAAGAAAAAGCTTTTGGAAATTTCCAAAAAATAGGAAATTGTAAATTTGTCGATGTTTTAGAACCAGCTGAAGAACCAAAAAAAGGAAAAGGTTTATACTTTATGGATACGTCATCTGCTGCAGCGGAGTGTGTAACGCTACAAGCAGCTGCGGGATTTAATATTCATTTATTCCCTACTGGTCAGGGTAATATTGTTGGTAACCCAATTGAACCAGTTATAAAATTAACCGCAAACCCTTTAACGGTTAAATCTATGGGGGAACATATTGATTGTGATGTTTCAAAAATTCTCTCGAGAGAAATGAATTTATCTGAAGCCGGAGATGAATTAATTAAAACAACTTTAAAAGTTGCAAATGGTAGACTCACTTGTGCTGAAGCATTAGGTCATAGAGAATTTGTAATGACTAAATTATACCGAAGCGCTTAAAATTTCTACTTAGCTGGTTTGCTAAAGTGCTTTTTTTTTAAATCAGATAAAAATCTTCGAATAAATGCTGCAGCAACACCTAACGCTATAGCAAAAAATATAGAAAATAAACTATATACAATTGGCATATCTTTTGAAAATTTTTGAACTAAAACTGATAATGGAGTTAAATCCTTTTCCGCAACCTTAGTGATGCCGTTCATAGTATGATCAACAAAAAAAGTATCATACGCAATTGCAATTCCAACAATTAATAATAAAACTGCTAATAAGGCTTTTAGTCCAGAGCTTTCAATTGACTGACCAATTTTTTGACCTGTTTGTACTCCAATTATCGAACCAATAACCAACATTAGAACTAAAATCAAATCTATGGACCCATAATTGAATGCATGTAAAAATGTTACAATGACACTTACAAAAATAGTTACAAACAAGGAAGTTCCTGGAACTAATTTTGTTGGCATACCAATTATATAAATCATTGCAGGAACTAATATGAAAGCTCCACCAATACCCATAATTGCTGCAATAAAACCTACAAATAAACCAATGATAATTGGTGTGAATGCACTCTCATATAATTTTGATTTAGGAAATCTCATCCTAAATGGAAGACCATGTATCCAATAATGAACGTGTAATTTTCGTTTTACAATAGTATTTTTTCTGGCTTTATCGATCTCACCAAGACTTTCAACAAGCATTAAAGTTCCAATAATTGCCAAGATATACATGTAAGCAAGAGAGATAACTGTATCTATTTTACCGATGTCTTTAAAGTAAGTGAATGTATAAATTCCAATAATAGTTCCTATTGCACCACCAATGACAATCATAAAACCCATTTTATAATCCAATGTATTTTTAAGATAATGAGTGGTTGATCCAGAAACGGAGGTAGCTAAAATGTTATTTGCTTCATTGGCAACAGCATAAGCTGGTGGAACACCTAGAAAAATTAGAAAAGGTGTCATTAAAAAACCACCCCCAACTCCAAATAGTCCTGATAAAATTCCAACTAAAGCACTTAATAAAATGATTTCAATAGCAGTAACATGTACTTGTGCTATTGGTAAAAATACTTCCATTTAAAATAATTAACTTTTTTAAAAAAAAATTTATTTAAAAGTTAAAAAAGTTCCAAATAATATTACACCCCAGCAAGCTAGTATTGCTGAAAAAATTCCTGTTTTAATTAATGCTGTTTTATAATTTAAGATTTTTTGTAGAATTTTTATATTTGAAAGGTGCATCTATATCCTCAATAGCACCAGCAGAAAAATTGTCAAACTTTAATTAATAAATTGTAGCTCCAAAAATTTTTACCTCTCCATCCTCAACACCAAGCACTAGCCTTCCTAAAAATTCTCCAGGCACCTCCTTGTTAGTCTGCTTAATCAATACAGTAATATGATCACCTCTTCTTAAAGTTCCAAACGGTTCGTAGGTCTCATTTAAATTGGTGATAATCTTGTTGTTAGCCCATTGCTTCCCAAGCTCTACTTCGTTAGCCCCAAACAGCATTTGAGTAGAGAAATCTCTGGTAAAGCCGCCATAATCTTTCATATTTGAGGCCCTTACGAGATTTTCCCAAAAAGGCTTGGCTATCGTGAATATCTCCTCGTCAGATTTTTTCAAAAGGTCCATAAAGAGGTTTGGAATATGGTGTTACGAAGCCTTCTTCTTCTCTTTTTCATCAACGATATGATAAACAGGCACTTTCTCCAGAGTAAATTTTCCTGTTTCAGGGTCTCTTCTAGAAACTGTTAAGCAATGCCAATTTTCATCATCAAGTTTCATATGATCGCCTCTGTAATAATAACCTGGCCAACGAGTTTCCTCTCTAAATAATGTATGCTCTGTTACACATTGTGAGGTTAGAGTTCTGTGTTTAAGCTCCCAAGCTCTCATTAATTGATGGTAATCTTCAGCTCCCACGTTTTCCAAATCTTCTTGCAACCACTCTAGAAGTTCAAGAGCCCTCTTAAGCATATTGCCGTTCGTCATGTAATTTGAGGTAATTCCCCCGACATACTCATCCATAATTTTTTGAAGTCTTTGTAGTCCTTGTATTGGAGAAATATAGCTTGGTGAAACAGTTCCACCAGTGATCTCGTTTTGAGCTACTGTGTAAGTCTCTAAAGGTTTATAAACTGCCTTTTTAAAATCCTCACATTGTTTATCCGTAACATTAATTCCTTCTGCTTTTTTATCCTCTATATATTTAACTGCTGCTTTTGCGGCTAATCTTCCTTCAGTAAAAGAACCTGATGAAAATTTATGAGCACTACCCCCTACTGTATCTCCAGCACCAAAAAGTCCATCGATTGTAAGCATTCTATTATAACCCCAGAAATATTCTGGTGGAGATAGATCTTCTGGTCCACTTACCCAAGCTCCAGAGCATGTTGCGTGTGATCCCATTACGTAAGGCTCGGAAGTTGTTAATTCAGGATTTGTATACTTGGGATCAATATTTTGAGATGCCCAAACTACTGCTTGACCAACTGTCATACCTAAAAAGTTTTCCCAACCTACTGTTTCTAAATGAGGATCTTGGAAAGCTTCTTTAGTTACCATATGTATCGGTCCACCACCTGCAGCAACTTCTTGAATAAAGGCGTGGTTTCTCAAACAAGTGGGAGTCGGATGATGATCGATATATTCTCCAACTAATTCTTTAGTTTGCTCATACCATTTTTTTTCATAATTTTCGCCATTAGCATTTTGTGTGTATGTTTTTAAATGTAAAAAATATGCTCCAACTGGTCCATAACCATCTTTAAATCTACACAATACAATTCTATTTTCCATTTGAGTCATCTTTGCACCTGCTGCAATAGGTAAAGCATAAGCAGATCCATTGCTCCATGGTGCATACCAAGTTCTTCCCATGCCTTCTCCAACCGCTCTTGGTTTAAAAATATGTGATGCTCCACCAGCTGAAACTATAACTGCTTTCGCTCTGAATACATGAAAATCACCTGTTCTCATATTAAAACCAACTGCGCCACCAATTCTATTTTCTTGAGACTCATCCATTAACAAATGAGTAATCATTATTCTGTTGTAAATTTTATCTGCAGATTTTTTAGCTGCCTCAGCAACAATTGGCTTATAGCTTTCGCCATGAATCATTATTTGCCATTTACCTTCTCTTAGATATCTTCCAGTTTTTTCATTTTTCATCATTGGAAGACCCCACTCATCAAACATATGAACAGTTGAGTCTACATGACGAGCCATGTCATAACCCAAATCTTCTCTAACCATTCCCATTAAATCATTTCTGGCATACCTTACATGGTCTTCAGGTTGATTTTCATCCCATTGCATACCCATGTAACAATTGATTGCGTATAAACCTTGTGCGACCGCACCACTTCGATCAATGTTTGCTTTTTCAACACAAACAATCTTTAAATCTCTCCCCCAATGTCTGGCCTCAAATGTTGCTCCTGTGCCAGCCATTCCACCACCAACAACTAATACATCACACTCCTCATAATGTGTTTTGTGCTTAGCCATTAATAATAAACACCTTTTTTAAAAGACTCTTTTGGAACCGTTGGTAATTCTTTATTGGTATTTAATCCTTCTGGCTCACTATATAATCTTTGTGAATTAATTTCTCCTTGATTAGGAGTATCACCTTCAGCAAGTTTAGGAATAAATTTTCCCCAAGGTTTTGTTGTTATAGGTGAAACAAAGTTTTTCTCTGTTCCGTTTCTAAATTTAATTTTCCAAGAGATAGTTCCTTTTTCTTCTTCTCTTCTAACTCTAACGCTGTGACCCATCGGGGCAAAATCAGCATACCCTCTCACATCAATTGCATGATTAGGACATGCTTTAACACACGAGTAACATTCCCAACAAAAGTTCGGTTCAATATTTTTTGCTCTTCTTATATTCTCGTCAATGTGCATGATGTCTGAAGGGCATATATCTACGCAATGACCACAGCCATCGCATCTTGTCATGTATACAAAAGTTGACATAATTTTTATTTTTCTTCCTTTCCTATTAACATATTAATAATGTTTTGGCTCTTCTCTTTTTATACCCAGGCCAAATTGTTCTGGGGCATCAGCTGGTGGAGGTAAATTATCCCTAGATCCATCTGCCTCTGCTAAATTTTTTTGAATAGCTGCTCCAGGTTTATAAAACATGTGAGCGAATTTCGACCAATAAACACCACCGAATAAAATTAAGTTAGATGCAACAAATAAAATTAAAAATAAATAAGACAAACCTATTTGCCCATTAAATTGTGTGAATGACCAAGCTAACCCAAAAGTTGAACACGCAAGTAGTGCTAAAACAAATAAATCAGCTTTTATAATCCTATACCAAGGATGAGCTTCTGCTGAAACATCAACTCTTAAAAAAAACCAAAACCAATATCCACCTAAACATGTTAATATTGCTCCTGCATGCCAAATCATTGACCAAGTTTGAGAACTTGGTTTATCAGCACCTGTGTAACAAAAAACTAGAATAGCTGAAGACACCCAAAATAAAATTGTGCCATACATTCCTAGAACATGGGCCAGTCTTCTTTTACCAAACCCTAATTCAGAAGTTGTGCCAATATCAACAACTGTTGTTTTAGCAATGACAGAAACTTTTTCTCCAACCCCTAATTTTTTTGTTGCTGAAAGCTTTGCTTTTTTCGCGTTGTTAAAAAAATAAGTCAAATTTTTATGATGTATCATTTGAATAATAGTTCCTACTGCAATCAACAAAACCATAGCAATAATGAAAGATTGCATTGCAAAGGGTGAGATAGTTTCTGATAAAATTGAAAATGGATTGTTACTTAACATTTCCGCCTTTTGTTAAATTTTGAATTAGTTTTAAAGTTTTATATCTAGTTGAATTTATAGTTCAACCTCAAACTGGGGTCAATTTGTCTTTTATAACAGGCTAATTATTATTTAATAATGTTGTTTACTTGGAATGACTGATCTCACACCACCTTGAGGATTATCTACATCACCTTTTCTTCTAGGAATCAGATGAATATGACAATGCATAATTGTTTGACCAGCAATCTTTCCAGCATTCATACCAATATTGAAACCCAAAATTTTTTTATCTTTTTTTAAAATGATGTTCCTCATTTCTTTTATAAGTTCATTGCATGAATTAATTTCAGCTTGATGTAAGCCAAAATAATCTACAACATGTCTTTTTGGAATTATTAAAGCATGAAATTTTGTTACCGGGTAACTATCAAAGGTAGCGTAAGCTAGCTCATTCTCAAGATGCTTTCCCTTAACTTTATTTTTGCAAAATATACAATTAGGAACTCTTTTTTTAAAATTTTCCCTTACATCTCTAAAGTCAGTTTTGCTTTTGTTTTTTTTCATAGAATTACAGCTATAACAAAGAGCTTGAAAGTTGCTTAATTCATCTTTTCCACCTAAAGATTTTGGAAATATATGGTCAACCTCTAAAGCTTTTACGTCATTTGATACGCCACAAGCCTCACATCTTGTTTTGGCTCTCTCTAGTACTTGCCATCTTACTGAGCTTGGAATTATTCCAGAAGACTTTGATCTATGTTGAAAGGTTTTTTGGCCTCTAGTTTTTAAAAAATTATTGATCTTATCATCACACAATTTTATCAATTCATTTTTTTCAGTTATAGATAATGAATTAAATTCTCTTAAAAAATAAAAGTTTTTATCTCTGTTAATAATTTCTAAATTTTTTGTTAATACCTTTCCTGGCATCAACTTAACAATATCATCATAATATTTAATAGCCCAAGGATCATATGATAAAATTTCTTTAGCTATATTTTTAGAATTATTTCTACCATTATTGTTTATTAATGATTTAATCATCACAGGTTGGTAGATATGTGACATTTTCATTTTATTTTGAATGTAATTTTTTAATAATCTAAAAGACATATTGTTTGTTTCTTTTTATTTCTTTTAGAAAAATTTTATTTAAATTATTATAGGTCTTAAGATTTTTCCTTTTCCATTTAAGCTCATTTATAGTTCTAACTGAGGCAACCCCTTTACCAGAACCTATCAATAATATTTCATCATAATTTTTTATCTCTTTAAGTAAAATATCTTTCTTAAAAATCTTTCTTATTTTTGTTTTGAAAAATTTATAAGTATTTCCCTCATAATAATCCTTTTTAGGAGTAAAAAATTTTTGATTTTTAACAAATAATAAATTTGAGGTTCCAGTTTCTAATAATTTCTTATTTGATACCAACGCTATATCTGATTGGGAGTTATCCATTTTAGATAGATAAGATAAGATCTTTTTATATTTTAGATTTTTAAATTCTGGTTTTTCTCTTTTTAATTTTACTAATCTCAAATTAAAATTTAATTTCGGTTTAACTCTTTTTCTTAAAGAAATTGAAATAATTTTCTTATTTATAGCAATTCTCAAAAGATGATTATATTTCCTCTTTTTGGATAAATTTTTATTTATTATTTTTAAAATATCTGACTTTAAAGATTTCTTTTTAATTTGGTATTTTTTTAATGATAAAATTAAGTTTTTTAAATGATTATCAAAGAATAAAGCTTTCGCTGGTTTGCCAAAAATCCACACCGTTGTAAAAATTCCATGATCCCCCCAAAGATCTTGGAATTCTATCTGTTTTAAGTCTTTAAGCCGATAAGATTTTTTTAATAAGTAGGTTACCATTGATAGTTAAAAAAGATTCTGGGTGAAATTGAAATCCATAAATTTTTTCCTTTTGATTTTCAAATGCCATTGCAACTTTTGAATTTAAACATCTCATAGTTATCTCAAAATTATTAGATTTGAAAGGTTCTTTTAATTTTAAAGAATGATACCTGCCAACTTTAAATATTTTTCCTTTTTTAAATAAAGATTTATTAGTGATTACTTTTATATTTGATTGAAAACCATGATAAATTTTTCTTTGTTCAACAATTTTTGCACCTTCACAAAATAAGATGTGTTGAAATCCTAAACAAATTCCTATGATTTTCTTTTTACCTTTATATTTTTTATAAATTTTTGAAGTGATTGGATAATTTTTTGGATTACCTGGTCCAGGTGAAAAAATTATTGTAGATGCGTGCTTAATTTTATTTTCGTTAACTTTATCATAGTTATCGCACTCAACTTTATCAAACAAAGCAAATTGATGAACTACATTATGAGTAAAAGAGTCGTTATGATCAATTACATAAATCATTTAAATAAATCTATTAACGCTTTAGCTTTAAGAAAATTTTCATTAAATTCATGATTGGCATTACTATCGACGACAACACCTGAAGCAACTGAAATTTCAGATATATTTTTAAAATTTAAAATTGAGCGTATTATTATGTTAAATCTCATATCACCATTGAATTTTATGTAGCCAAAACTACCTGTATAAATATTCCTGTTTTCTTTTTCCTGATTATTTAAAAGATTAAGCGTATTTATCTTTGGACACCCAATAACTGAACCCCCGGGCATCATTGCTTTTATTATTTCAAAATTATTTATATTCTTTTTTAATTTACCCTTGATGAGGCTGACATAATGAAAAAGGTCTTTATATTCCTCTACGATTTTTTGTTTAGATAGTTTTACAGTGCCCACTTTACAAATTCTTGATAAATCATTCCTTTCCATATCAACAATCATATTGTGCTCTTTGGTTTCTTTTAAATTTTTTCTAAAATAATTTAATGCTTTTATTTTATTCAAATGCTTGGTTTTTTTTACAGTTCCAGCTATTGGTTTTGTAGATATATCACTCCCCTTTTTTGTAATTAAAGTTTCTGGGGAACAGCTTATTATTGAATAATTATGATCTTTAATCATAAAAGCCTCGGGAGCTAGATTAGTATTAGATAACCTCGAAAAAAAATCTAACGGGTTAATTTTTGACTTTGTTTTATATTTAGTGCAAATTTTAATTTGATATGTTTCACCACTTTTTATTTTTTTCTTAAATTTATTGAATATTTTTGTATAATTTTTTCTATTAATATTTATTTTAAAATTACCTGATTTAAAATTTTCGAAATCATAATTTAACTTGTTACTTAGCTTGATCTTTTTTTCTGGTTTATAGAAAATACCTTTGGGAAAATTTAAATTCTTCTGTTTTGGGATTTTAACATCAATTAGATTATTCAATAACTCATATCCAAAAAAACCGATAAAAAGGTCAGTATCTTTTGATTTCTTTTTATTTTTTTTAGTTAAAAAACTTTTAATATTTTGATTATTTAAAATAATTTTTTTTGAAAAATTAGTATAAAGGTTAAATCCTTTTTTAGATTTATAAATAATATAGGGTTTTCCTGACTGATGTATCTCTGTTAATTGATTTAATCTGTTCAAATTATTCTGTTTTTAGTCTTAAAACTGGTTCTTCTCTAATTGGTAGATGAATTATTGCTGCAAAAACTGATAATGCAATTGCTAAATACCACGCATAATCATATGACCCATATAGATCATAAAATAAACCCCCTAGATAAGCGCCAAAAAAAGATCCAACTTGGTGACTTAAAAAAACAATTCCATACAGAAGACCTAAATACTTTGTCCCAAACAGGTGAGCTACAATTCCACTTGTTGCAGGCACTGTCGATAACCATAAAAAACCAAAACTTGCACCAAATAAAAATGCATTAATATTACTTGCGGGCATAAATATAAAAAAAATTATAGAAACACCTCTTAAAAAGTAAATTGCACTAAGGATAATTTTCTTACTCATTTTTGCAGAGAGGTAGCCACTTAATAGTGAACCAAAAATATTAAATAAACCGATCAAAGATAAAATTGCTGCTGCAGTCCAATCCTCAAGACCTCTATCTATCACATATTTAGGTACATGTGTTCCAACCAAAGTTATATGAAAACCACATACAAAAAACCCTGATACAAGTAAAATATAACTTTTAGTTTTAAAAGCTTCTGAGAGAGCTTCCTTAAAAGATTGATCTGAACTTTTTTCGACACTTTCCGTTTTAGATGGAGATCTAACAAAATATGCTGCAACTAAACCAGATAACAAAAATAAGCAAAAAACAAATAATGTATAGTTCCAACCAAACTCTGTGAGAGAAAAATTAGTAAAAATTGGTGAAAGAAAGTAACCAAATGATCCAACAGCAGTAACAAAACTCATTGCAATCGTTCTTGTAGATAATGGAAAATGTTTACCCACAACTGACATAGGAATACTTATTGCCGTTCCACCAAGACCTATTCCTATTAATAAACCCATATGGATTTGAAAAAATATTCCAGTATTTGGACCCGTGTATAAAAAATAAACACCTAAAGTATAAAATATAAATGCTCCGATTATAGCTATATGTCCTCCGTATTTATCTGCTATAGCTCCGAAGATAGGACCTGTTATTCCCCACATCAACATCTGCATCCCAATTGCAAAACCAAATGCGGTGTTGCTTATCTTTAAACTCTCGTTGAAGTCCATAAAGAACAAACCAAATGTTTGTCTGACACCCAAAGAAATCAAAACAACAAAGCATGCAGCAAATAAAGTTACTATCGCTGTTTTTGAACGAAAAAATTTTTCAGAACTCATCGTAAATGTCTTAAAGCTTGTTTGATATCAGCAATCAAATCATTAGGATCTTCAAGACCTATATGTAATCTTACTAAATGTTCATCTTTTGGTAAGTTCATATATTTTCTTTTACCAGTTTCTCTAAATTCTTGATGAAGCGCTAAACTCTCAAATCCACCCCAACTATAGCCATAGCCAAACAATTTCAGTGAATTAACAAATTTTCGAACAGAATTAATATTCTTAGCTTTTATTTTTAATCCCATTAAACCTGACGCTCCAGAATAATATTTTTTCCACATTCTAAAATTTTGTGAATTTTTTTTGAAAGGATATAACAATTTAATTCTTTTATTTTTTGATAAAAATGCTGCAACTTTTTTAGCATTTTCTCTATGTCTGTCTAACCTCACGTCTAACGTTCTTAATCCCCTAGTTATTAAATAAGCATCATCAGGTCCTAATCTAAGACCAGTAATTTTTTCTGCTGCTTTAACTTTAGAAAACACCCTTTTATTCACTGCTAAACTTCCACCCATAACATCTGAATGCCCAGAATAATATTTAGTTGCAGAGACAATTGACATATCAAAACCAAGTTTAATTGGTTTTAAGTAATAAGGGGTACCCCAAGTATTATCAATTGCAGTGTATAGCTTATGCTTTTTTGCAATCGAAATAATTTTACCCAAGTCTTGAAAATCAAAAGTATTACTTCCAGGATTTTCTACAAAAATCAATTTTGTTTTCTTTGTAATATTGTTTTTTAATGTATTGAGGTCATGCGGATTATAAAAAACTGTCTTTATATTAAAATCTTTTAAATAATCTTCAGTTAAAATTCGTGTAGGACTGTAAACTGGATCTGCAACTAACATTTCATCTCCAGGTCTAACAAGGCTGAATATTGCTAAAAAAACCGAGCCAAAACCTGTTGGTGTCGTAAAAACATGATAACTTTCCTCAAGTTTTGTTAAAATTTTTTGTAATATATAAGTAGTAGAGGTCCCTTGTCTGCCGTAATCAAAATGACCACCTGTTGGATTTCGTAGAGCTTTTTTTTGAGTTTTTCTTATATGTTGCATAGACTTAAATATTATTGTTGATGCTCTAACCACTGGTGGATTTACTGATTGGTTATGAAAATCTTTTGCAGTGTGTTTTAAAAATGTCTTAAAAGATTTACCCATAAAAAAATTGATATGATTAACGGACAATGCTATATCCATATCAAAAATTCAATAAATTAATGAAAAGGATTAATGAGTTACCCAAAGAAACATAGAGGCCGAAGAAAAATGGGGTCGAAAAAAAGAAGAGCTAGAAAAAAAAATAAGAAAAAATAGCTTATTCCTTTATCCAGCCGCCTCCTAATACTTTATAACCTAAAGCATCTTTATTATAGAAAACACATGCCTGGCCTGGTGATATTCCATCTTCAGGACTTTCAAGGTTTACATTCGCACCATTTTGATCACTTAGGTTAACGTTTGCTTTTAGCAATTTACCAGTAGATCTAACTTTTACAAAAATGCTGGATTTAAATTCTTGATCATTTGCTAATAAATTAACATTTTTTAATAAAATATCTTTCTTTCCTAAATATTCTTTTGGTCCAACAATTATTTCATTTTTTTCAGAATTAATTTTAATAACGTATAAAGCTTCTTTGTCAGAAACTTTTATTCCTTTTCTTTGACCAATAGTAAAATTTATAATTCCATCGTGAACACCAATTACATTACCTTTAAGATCTTTTATGTTTCCTTTTTTAAATGAGTCTGGTCTGAATTTTTGAATTACTGATGCATAATCTCCACCAGGTACAAAACATATATCCTGGCTGTCTGGTTTATCAGCAACATTAAGTTCTAGTTTTTTGGCAATTTCACGTGTTTCATTTTTATGAAGACCACCTAATGGAAATCTTAAATAATCAAGTTGTTCTCTAGTAGTATTGAAAAGAAAATAACTTTGATCTCTATTCTCGTCGATAGCTCTGTACATATTTGTATTATTATTTGAAGTAACACTTTTCACATAATGACCAGTGATTAAAGCATCAGCATTTAAATCTTTAGAAACTTCAAATAAATCCTTAAATTTTACTGTTTGATTACATTGAACACAAGGTATTGGAGTTTCACCTTTTAAGTAGCTATCAACAAAGTTGTCTATAACTCCTTGCTTGAACTTATTTTGATAATATAAAATTTTATGTTCTATATCTAGTTTTTGAGCAACTCTTTTTGCATCCATGATATCTTGACCAGAACAACATTGCTTTGACTCCGCGACCTGCTTTGCATCGTCATAAAGTTTTAAAGTAATGCCAATTACGTCATATCCTTCTTTTTTCATCATGCCTGCGACAGTTGATGAATCTACACCTCCAGACATTGCAACAACTACTTTTGTGTCTGATGGTTTTTTGTTTAATCCTATTGAATTTAATTCTTTATTCATTTGATGGTATTTATACTTATTTCTAATATAAGTTAAATTAAATGATATTAGATTTTGAACCAGGAGACAAAGTTATCAATCCCTCTAATAAAAACTGGGGTATAGGTCAAGTTCAATCAATTATAAAAGAAAAAGTGACAGTTAATTTTGAAAATGTTGGAAAAAAAGTAATAAATACTAAAAATATAGAATTAATAAAGATCAATGAATAATTTGAATTTAAAAAAGATTGTCGAAAATCTAATTGGTACATTTATTCATGCAGGAAAAATTTCTTTAGATTTAAGAAAGCAAGGACTTATAAAAAAAATTAAAGCCGATAATACTCCTGTTAGTAATGGAGATTTAGAAGTTAATAAAATTGTTTCTCAAAAAATTAAAGAATTAACACCTGAACTTCCCATCATTTCAGAAGAGACCTCTGATAATAAATCAATAAACAATCTTGAAAACTTTTGGCTAATTGACCCCATAGATGGCACCTATGACTACATAAATAATCTAGAGGAATTTACAATTAATGCTGGATTAATAATTAACAAAAATCCAGTAGCTGGATTAATTTATGCCCCCTCAAAAAAAAGAATGTTTTATTCCTATGGACCAAATCATGCCTATGAGTTTACTAATGGAGAAACAAAGAATTTAAATTGTTCTGAAAATTTTGATAAAAATGATGTAAAATTTGTATCTTATTCAAACAATATTAAACCTGAAATAAAAAAATTACATAAAAAATTTAATGTGAAAAAATATGTGAGAATGAAAAGTTCTCTTAAATTTTGTGTCATTGCTGCTGGTGAATATGATGGATATGTGGCTGAGCCTAGAGCTTGTGAATGGGATATAGCGGCTGGTCATGCTATTTTACAACATGCCGGAGGAATAATTACAGATTTTGAAGGCAAAGAAATTAAATATGGAAAGAAAAATTTTAAAAATCCAAGTTTAATCTTAAAAAATAAAAGTATTTGATATGGATGAGCAATTAAGAGTAATACTTATAATTATTGTATCAGTATCTATTTTTGGCTTATTGGTATTTGTATATGTCAAAAATTATATCAGAAATAAAATCAATCAATTAGTTGAAGAAGAAAAGAAAAAAAAATTAAAGTAGTTTTATAATTTTTAAATAATCATCTTTTTTTAATTCCATAACTTTTTTTGATGTCTCAAAGTCGAAGCCATTTCTTGCCAATAAAGAGATATCCTTTTTATAAAAAAGTGGTCTATTATCATCAATCCTAGCGGGTCCAATTCTTTTCTTTTTACAAATTTTAATTGCCGAAAAAAAATCTTGATCTGAATTATCTTCATTAATTTTATTGACTGTGTCTTTTATAAATTCATCATTAACACCTTTGCCAATTAAGTAATTTCTGATTTTATTAATCGAACTTCCTCTTCGGATCATACTTTTGGCTTTACTTTCAGAATAAAATTTATCATTGATGAATTTATTTTTTTCTAAATCAGATAAAACAATATCAATTAAATTTGTCACATCCTGTTTTTTTACATTTGGAACAGATAATTTTAGATATTTTTTTAGTAAATATGTTCTTAATTGTTGTTTAGATGGAGCATATTTTTCAACATATGCTAAAGCAAAATTTCTCATTTCATCTACAGTCACCTGAAATGTTTTTCTCTTATTTCTTATAGGAATCATTGTAAGATCTAATATAATATAATTTAAAATGATCGAACAAATTTATGCTTACTTTACAATTGAAATTCTCTACTTCTGGGTGAATTTAGGAGTTTTGCCTTTTTGGTTAGTATTAATATTTTTTCCACAATCAAACTTTACAAAATATTTTGTTACTTCTATTTTTCCAATCACATTATTAGGAGGTGCTTACATATTTGTGCTTTATAAAGCTTATTTAAGTGCTTATGATTTCGATAGTAATTTTGAATTATATTTAAGTATTAGTAATTTATCAGGTTTGTTTTCAAGTAATATTTTTTTAATGTTATTTTGGATCCACTTTGTATCAATTAATTTATTTGTCGGTGGCTGGATTGTTAGAGACTCACAAAAGTTTTTTATAAATAAGGTTCTTGTTGGCATCCCATTAATAATCACTTATTTAATTGGTCCTTTAGGCATCTTTATTTATTGGCTGATTAGAATATTTTACGCAAAAAGTGTTAACCTATATGAGTAAAATCATCGATTTTTACTTCGATTTTATTAGTCCATATTCTTACATTGCCTATAAAAAAATTAAATCAATGCAGAATAAAAATGGGGTTGATTTTAATTATAAACCTATTTTGCTAGGTGGTTTACATAAGTTAGGTAACATAACTGCTCCTGCTTTTAATGAACGAAAAATGAAAAATATGAAGAATGATTGCGAAATTATAGCTAACAAAAATAATATATCTTTTAAATGGAACGAAAAATTTCCGATTAATACCCTTTACTTAATGAGAGGATTTATTTCAATCGATGCAAATAAAAAAAGTGAATACTTTGATATTTGTTTTGATGCCTATTGGAAAAATAATATAGATATATCAATCGAAGCTAACGTAAACGAAATTTTAGATAATTGTAAAATTGATAAAAAAAAATTTTTTGAAGATATAAGTAATCAAAAAGTAAAAGATGAATTAAAAAGTTTAACTGACAAAGCTTTTCAAAATGACGTATTCGGTGCTCCAACCTTCATAGTCAACAATAAACTTTTTTGGGGACAAGATAGACTTGAATATGCTTTAGAAGAGTGTATTTCTTAAACAATCTTAAATTTACTATTTCTAATAGATCCAAACCCACCATCAATGTGTGAAACTTTTTCAAACCCCATATCTTTAAGAGTTTTTGCAGCCAATGCTGATCTCATACCGCCAGCACAGAAAAGAACCATTTCTTTATTCATATCTAATTTTCCATCTTTAAAATATGGACTATCAGGATCTAACCAAAATTCTAACATTCCTCGCGGAATATGATTTGAATTTTCAACTCGCCCATCTCTTTCAAGTTCTCTTATATCTCTAATATCAATTAGATTACATTTATCTTCATTCATCATTGATAATGCTTCGTCTGGTGAAATTGTTTTAATTTCGCTTAAAGCTTCTGTGACTAATGTTTTTGACGATTTTATATTCATAGAACTAAATTTATTATATAGTTTTTTTTGAAATCACATAAATAAAAATGAATAAAATTTGTATCGTTTATACACATCATAAATTAGGTGATTTAATCTGGCAATTACCCTACATAAAAGCTATAAGTCAACATCATCAAACAAATATAGATTTAATTGTCAGAGAAAAAACTCAAGCCCAAAATATTCTTAAAGACTTAAAACATATAAATCAAATTTTTTATAATGATTTTAGAAAAGGTTTATTTTATTGGATTGATGTATTCAAATTAATAAAAGTATTTAAATCTGAGAAATATGATTTTGTTTATATATTAGATAAAGTCAATAAACCTGCCATCGCAGCTAAAATAGCAAAAATTAAGAATATTATTGGACCGGGATTTAAAAACCAAAAGAAATGGCTTACTGTTAAAAATTTTCTTAATGAGGAGGATCTAAAATTAAATTATTCTGAAAGATCTCAAAAACTACTTAAGATTAATTCGATAACAATAGAGAATAAATATCCAAATTTGGAAATTGATGTTGAGAGTCTCAAAAAAAACAATTCGGACCTTCTTGTTGATGGAAAGAAAATTGCTTTTGGGGTCGATTCTTTTGAAGATTACAAAATGTGGTATGAGGAAGATTTTATCAAACTTGCGGATCTTTTGTTCGAAAAAAAATTATTTGATTACATATATCTTATTTGTAGCCCTGAAAAATCTCACATTGCAAAAAAAATAATTGCTGAGTCTAATAAAAATTATTTTATCGATTGTTCTAATAAAGATCTACAAGGAGTAATATTAGCAATAAAAAATTCAGATTTTTTTCTTGGAAATAATTCAGGTCCATTAAATCTTGCAGCTGCTCTTGGAATTAAATCATTTGGATTAATTGCCAATGACCCAGTGAGTGAGCTAAAATATAGTAAAATTATTCCAATAGTTCCAACGGATTATGTGGATAATGTTTGGTATAGGGACAGAAATGGGATGAAAAATCTTAAGTCAGATGAAGTGTTTAATCAGGTGATTGAAAATTTGTAATCATTTAAGTTTTATGAAAATAAAAAAAGCCCCTTGAGGGAGGGGCTTTTTTTTCGTTTAACTAACTTTAAGAGAGAATTTTAGGGACCCTTCGATGAGTAATCGCGGAGATACACAGAGAGCGAAGAGTCCCTTATTGTTAACAATTAGTCACGTATTGCATATGCAATCACGCCAGTTTCAGTGACATCAGTACCTTTGGTTTCACCTTCTTTACTTAACCTTAGGCCAATTGTTGCCTTAATAGCGCTAAACACTATGTAAGCTACAATAAACACAAATATGTTTACTGATAATACACCGATCAACTGAGTACTAAAATTTGCACCAGAATTTGTTGCAGGCACAATCAACGTACCCCAAATTCCAGCAAATAAGTGAGCAGGAATAGCACCAACTACATCATCAATTTTTAATGAGAATAATAGTTTAGTACCATACACTACGATTAATCCACCCACAGCACCAATTAAAATTGCAGCAAATGGTGATGGTAATAATGGTTCTGCAGTTACAGCAACCAAACCACCGATACATCCATTTAACATTTGAACTACGTCAGTTTTACCAAAATGCAATCTTGTTATAACTGCTGCACCCATAACACCACCTGCACCAGCAAGGAATGTGTTAATAAATATTTTAGATACAGCGATTGCATCAGTAGCTGTTCCCAATGCTAATTGTGAACCACCATTAAATCCAAACCAACCTAGCCATAAAATAAATACTCCAATTGTTACTAATGGTATTGATGATGCTGCAAACGGTTTAAGTGGCGCTGGAGCCCCAGATTTAGTAAATCTTCCTAATCTTGGACCAATTATCATTGCACCAGCTAAAGCAGCTGCACCACCGGTTGAGTGTACTAAGGTTGAACCAGCAAAATCAGAAAATCCTAACTCTGCTAACCAGCCTCCACCCCACTGCCAACCCATTACGATTGGATAAATAATTCCTGATAGAACTGCAGCAAATGTAAAGAATGGCCATAGCTTAATTCTTTCAGCCATTGTACCTGATACGATTGAAACAGTAGTTGCACAGAATACCATTTGGAAATACCAATCTGAACCATCGGAATAACCTGTATCTATTTTACTGCCATCTGCCCATGGAATAAATTTTCCAATATATCCACCTGGACTGATACCGTAAGCTAAGTTATAACCTACAAGCCAGAACATTATACCTGCAATTGAGAATAAACCTATATTTTTTGCACAAATAACGGATACACTTTTTGATGTAACCATTCCAGACTCTAGCATAGCAAAACCACATGCCATGAACATTACTAGAAATCCACAAATCAAAAATAATAAGGTATTAAAAATAAAACCTACTTCAGCAGAAACTGTTGTATCTGCCATACCTGCACTACTCATGTTCAATAAAAAAATTAAACTAATAAGTGGCGCACTTATTTTTTTTATTAATTTAGTCATAAGACCTCCCTGTTATTGAGAAAGTTTGTATTTTAATAATTCCTAAAAACTAACGCTGATTATGAAAATTGGGTATGCAGATTTTGCATATAGAAACAGCCTTAACGCTTTTTGACGTTAAGGCTGTAAAATTAACTATTTATTGAATACTTCTTTTAAAGCTTTGGCAGGTAAGAATTTAACCTTTTGCGATGCAGCAATTTGAATTTGCTCACCAGTTCTAGGGTTTCTTCCAACTCTCGCTTTTCTCTTAGCCACTTTATATGTACCAAATCCTGCAATTTTGACTGAATCATCAGCTTTTAGTGCATCTAAAATAGTGTTGGTAATCGTGTCAAAAGTTCTTTCAGCATCAGCTTTACTTAGGTTTAAAGCGCCTGATAATTTGACAACTAATTGTTTTTTGTTCATTTTAGCTCCGGTTTTATTAGGTTAATTACCATCTTTATCAAAAGTATTGATAAATCAAGCCTTTTTTTAGTATCTAGCTCAAAGTTATACACAATATCTGGTATAGTAAAAAAACCGTAATTTTAAAGGGTTATTTGAAGATATAAATTTAATTAACTAAATAAGCCAAGATCTTTGAGATCATTAAATGTGGTAAATATCATTAAAGTTAAGAGCAAAAACATCCCGATTCGAAAAAAACTCTCTTGCGTTTTTTGTGATAAAGGACGTCCCAACACCTTTTCGAAAGCATAAAACATCAAATGACCTCCATCCAACATTGGTATCGGAAATAAATTAATTAATCCTAAACTTATAGAAATGTAAGCCATCATGCTAATAAATGCCAACAAACCAAACTCTGCTACTTGACCTGAAATTTTAGCAATTCTAATTGGTCCACCAAGTTGTGAGGTATCAGCCTTTCCAAAAATCATCGCACCTATATATTTAAGTGAGGATATACTCACAAAATACACCTCATTTGCTGCGTGGTATACAGCTTGTGCGGGACCTAATTTTACATGATTTATCTCGTTGTTGTAAGCGCTTAATTTAATTCCAACGATCCTTTTGTTAATCTTATTTCCAAGATTATCTTCACTTAAAACCATTTTAGGTTTTACTTTTAATAATATTTCGTCATATGAACGTTTAACCTTAAAATTTATAAAATCATCTGTTGATAAAGTTATAAATTTAGAAACATCCATAATACTTTTAACTTCATTTCCATCTATCTCTAAAATAATATCATTTTGTTTCAAACCACCAATCATTGCGGGACTATCTTTTTGTACCTCATTGATCATTGCAGGAGTAAAATCTTTTCCTGCAAAAGTATAAATAGAAAAGAAAATTAGTAATGCGAGTAAGAAGTTTGCTAATGGTCCACCAAAAACAATTAAAGCTCTTTGATATAGTGGTTTTAAAACGAATAATTTTTTTCTGTCTTCTTCATTATACTTTTCAATTAATTTTTCTTGGTCAGCTTGGGAAAAGACATTTCGATCTCCAAAGAATTTTACATACCCACCAAGAGGTATCCAACAAATTTTCCATCTTGTTCCAGATTTATCATTCCAACCAAATATCTCTTTTCCAAATCCAATTGAAAAATCAGTTACTGCAACACCATATCTTTTTGCAAAATAATAATGGCCGTATTCATGGATGAATACCACAATCATAATAAGTATCAAAAATGGTAAAACATAATCTATCATCTTAGATGGATTGTTTTTTAATTAATTCTTTAATTTGATTTATCATCATATCTGGTGATCTCATTGTGGGATATATCTCTTTAGCTTTTTCATAACTCTTAATTGCCTTATTATAATTTTTTAATTGAATATTTACAAGACCTTGTCCAGCAAGAGCGCCGAAATGCCTTTTTTCTAATTCTAAAACTTTATCAATATCTTTTTGCGACTTTTCAAAATTACCAGATAAATAGAATACAGTTGCGCGTTTATTCCATGCCTCAGCCCATAATGGATCTAAATTTATTGCTTTAGAAAATATATCTATTGCTTGATTATATTTCGATTGATTTACTAAACTTGATCCTTCATTTAATAACATTGTTAAACTTTCATCATTTGGATGTGTGCTCCATAGTTGCCAAATTTCTTGTTCAACTTTATATGCGGCCGAGTAATTCTGAGTTTTTAAATCATCAAACAATTGATTTAGTTTTTTAATTCTTTCATCTGCAATTGAATTATTTAAATATGAAAATACAATTATAAAAATGATAAAAATTTTTTTCATCAGAATTAAAAGTATAATAAAATCAGCACTGTTAATACAAATAAAAAGGCTGCAGTTAAAATAACTAAATTAATTTTAACTTTAAATTTTTGGTAAATTTTCTCATTAATCTTTTCCCAAAAAAGAACTATCAAAAAGAATATGACTGCAGGAATTATAAATTTAAGCATATTTTTTTAATTTTTATCACCTACATAAACTGAAACACCTCTCAGATTTATGTCGACATCAAATTTTTTATGTAAGGGAGGAAAAGCTCTTTGAGAACAATCTAATCTATCGCAGGTTCTACATGACACACCTATTGGAATTTCTGATGACTTTTCACTCAAGTTAACATTTTCAGTGTATACAAAATCTTTAGCATATTTAGCTTCACATCCTAACCCTATAGACAAAATACTTTTTGCTTTTCCAAATCTTCCAATCCCTTTTTCAACAGTTCGTGCAATACAAACATATTTTTCGCCATTGGTCATTTTACTTACAGCGCTTTGAATAACTCCAGGTCTTGTAAATGCAGAATAAACATTCCATCTTGGACACGCACCACCATATCGTGGGATCTCAATTCCAGACAAAGAAAATCTTTTAGAAATATTTCCAGCCATATCAACCCTTAAAAAATGAAATGGAATTCCGGGTAGTTTTGGATCTTGCAAACAGGTTACTCTATGGGCTACTTGTTCAAAAGATGTTGCAAAAGTATTTTGTAATAATTCAAGATCGTATTTAAGTTTTTTACACTCTGAATGAAAAAGTTTGTAAGGCATTAATATTGCAGCACCACAATAATTAAGCAAAGCAATTTTAGTTAATTTTTTAGACTCTTCTGACGGAAAAGTAAATTTGGTTAAATAATCATCAATTTCTTTAATTGCTCCCTCTTGTGCAATTTGTGCAGCTGCATGAAGTTTTTTTGTTTCAAGAGAACTATAATCACTCAACAGAAGTTCTTTTTTACTTTTGTTATAAATTTTAGAAAAAGGTTTGTTTTCTTCTGGAATAACATCTTTGACAATAATGTCATATTCAGATTTTAAATGATCACAAAGAGCAACATATCTTGTACGATTATTTTTTTGAACTTTTTCAAAAACTTTATTGGCAAAATCCTCTAATTTTGGAAAATAGTTTTTATTTTCTTGAAGAAAGTCAGAAATAACTTCACCTGGAAATGAGTTCTTTCTATTATCAACAATTTTTCCAGAAATTTTTTCAATCTTATTTACTAATTCATGGTCTTTTTTTTTTAAAATATCTCCTAATCTTACAATTGCTTTTCCAATTTTTGGATTAGTCCCCACAAGATCTTTGACCTCTGGCCCCAAAATATCAAGATCCTCAAATAATTTATCATCTAAAATTTCTGATAATGTATTTTCTAAATTTACGTCATCTTTTGATGTTAATTGAGAAAGTTCGATATTTAACTTTTCGCAAATTTTTAAAAGTAGATCCCCATCAATTTTTCTTTTCCCCCCCTCGATTAAATTTAAATAACTAGGAGAAATATTTATTTCTTGAGCAAGTTTATTTGCTTGAAGACCCAGTTGACGTCTAAAAGCCTTGATTTTTGGTCCTATTTTTAAATCATTTTGACTCATATTTTCTATTTGTAAATTTTGTAAATTTATATTTACAATTATTTTCCTTAATTTACAAGCTTTTTATCCTTTTTTGTAGATTTTGTAAATTTTGTAAATTATAAGATTTACATGATTGATAAACAAAAAAACACAGAAAATGAGGCTCAAATCATAAAAAATGAAGACCTTGCTAGACATAATAGCAGAGGAATTTACATGAGAGATGATCATTGTGATTGGGGTTCAAGTGGAATGAAAGATTTAGTTGAGACTCTTAACGACTCTAACTAAATTCAATTTTACTTTTTCATTTTAATTTTAACTTCTGAGGTAACTACAAATTATGAGTGCAGAAAACATCTCATACGAACTAAAAAGATTTGCAGGCATTAAAAGAGATTATACCCCCGATGAAGTTGAAAGATTAAGAGGCTCAATAAAAATAGAATATTCCCTATGTAAACAACAATCAGTTAAACTTTGGAAACTTCTTAATACAGAAAATTATATTAGTACTTTAGGATCTTTATCAGGAAATCAAGCAGTTCAACATGCCAAAGCTGGTCTAAAATCAATTTATCTAAGTGGTTGGCAAGTGGCTGCAGATGCTAATAGTGCTGGCGAAATGTACCCAGATCAATCTTTATATCCCTATGATAGTGCTCCAAAACTTGTAGAATCAATGAATAATGCTTTGCTAAGAGCGGACCAAATTCAACATATGGAACTTAAAGATGGTGATATGAAAAAAGAGAAAAGAATTGATTATATGCTTCCAATAATTGCTGATGGTGAAGCAGGTTTTGGAGGTCCATTAAATGTTTTTGAACTTACAAAAAAGTTTATTAAAGCTGGTGCAGCAGGTGTTCATTTTGAGGATCAATTAGCTAGTGAAAAAAAATGTGGCCATATGGGCGGGAAAGTGCTTGTACCAACAGGGACTATGATTAAAAATTTAAAAGCTGCAAGATTGGCAGCTGATATTGCTGATGTGCCATTAATAATTTTAGCTAGGACAGATGCAAATGCCGCGAAACTTATTACAAATGATTTTGATGAAAACGATAAACCTTTTTTAACTGGTGAAAGATCTCCAGAAGGATTTTACTATGTAAAATCAGGAATTGAACAAGCAATTTCAAGAGGATTAGCATATGCGCCTTACTCAGACTTAATTTGGTGTGAAACAGCTACCCCAAATCTTGAAGAAGCTAAAAAATTTGCAGATGCAATTCATGAAAAATTTCCTGGAAAACTTTTAGCGTATAATTGTTCTCCATCATTCAATTGGAAGAAGCATTTATCAGATGAGGAAATTGCTTCATTTCAAAAAGAAATAAGTAAAATGGGCTATAAATTTCAATTTATAACGCTGGCTGGTTTTCATACACAAAATATCGCAATTTTTGAATTAGCAGAAAAATATAAAAAAGAAGGTATGGCCGCTTATTCAAAGATTCAACAACAAGAATTTGCTCGAGAAAAAGATGGTTACACAAGTGTAAAACACCAAAGAGAAGTGGGCACATCTTATTTTGATGCTGTTTCTAATACAATAAGTAGTGGAAAGAGCTCAACTACAGCAATGGAAGGCTCAACCGAGTCTGAACAATTCTAATAAAACAATTCCTCTTATATATTAGTCTATTAACTGGCCCAGAAATGGGTCAGTTAAATTTTCTAGTGATAAATCTAAATTTCCAAAAAAGATTTTTAATTAATCTCTTTAAAATAAAATTATCAGCCATTTTTTTTCTATTTTCTTTGTCAATTATGATTTCATTAATTTGAAACTTGCAGGCACCTCTAATATCAAAATAATCTTTTTTGTCTAATTCAGGAAATTTTTCATAATAATTATTGGTAATATGTTCAATGAAAGAATCTGGATGTGGTTGATTATTTTCTTCAGGAATTAAAGTTGCTTTGAAATAATCCATACTAAGAGCGTGGAAACCAATAGATGATCTCTCTGTAATACCATAATTATGCCTAAAGTTATGGGCTCTTTTTTCAAATGACCACCATTTGGATTTTAAAAAAGTTTCAAATTGTTTTTTTGTATAGATCCAGAAACAACAATAATTTTCTAAGTCATTAATGATGAAGTTTTGACCCTCTATTTCAAAAAATTTGTCTAATTTTTTTGAAATATGAATGCTATGCTTTTGATTAGTTTTGTTATTCATTTCATATATCAAAAAACCTAAATGAAACCCTTTATTTGCTAATAAATCTTGATATTTTAGCCAATATTTTAGATTAACTTCTGAGAACTTAATATCGTGCTCCAAGTAAGAGAAATATTCATAATCATTTTTTTGCTCTTCCATTAATGATCTACATTTCCAGGTTAAATATCCTTTGGTTAGGTCAACATCATTTAATTGGTGTTTGACTATTTTAGCATTTAAATTTTTATCGTCCAAAAAATCATTATGTGTATGAATAAAAATATCATTTTTAATTGAAAGTGATTTTAAGTTTACAATATTTTCTTTTAAGTAATCAAAACGTCGTAAATTTCTATAACCTTCTTTTTTTTCGGGATTTGGATTGTAAAAAGGTATATGAATAGATATAGACATTATTTATTTTAAAATTATAAACATATTTATAACATTTAATAATGAAAAAAATTCTAATAACAGGAGGCACTGGTTATTTAGGAAGGAATTTAGCTAATTTTTATAAGAAAAAATATAAAGTATTTCTAGGTGCTCGTAATAATAAACAAAATTTCTTAGTTAAGAATTTAACAAATTGTGAGGTAGTACCTCTAGATGTTTCTAACATTGAGTCAGTCAATGATTGTTTGAATTATACTAAACCTGATATTGTAATTCATGCTGCAGCTACAAAATTTGTAGATTTATCAGAAAAATTTCCATTTGAATGTATAGATATAAATATAGTCGGATCTACCAATATTGTTCGCGCTTGTATTAACAAAAAAGTTCCAACAGTTATAGGTGTTTCAACCGACAAAGCATCACCACCAATCAAAAATATTTATGGTTTAAGCAAGTCTTGTATGGAAAGGCTTTTTTCATCAATAAAATCTTATAGTAAAACTAAATTTATTTGTGTGAGATATGGTAATGTGACATGGTCTACTGGATCTGTTCTTCCAATTTGGAAGCAAATGTATAAAAAAAATAAGACTATACTTACTACTGGTCCTTACATGAGACGATTTTTTTTCTCAGTTAACGAAGCAGTAAATTTAATTGATCAAGCTCTAAAACTTAAAAGTAAATTAAATGGGAAAATTCTTTCAGCTGAAATGAAATCTGCAAAAATGATTGATTTCTTAAAAGTCTGGACAAAAAAGTTTGGGGGTAAATATAAGATAATTCAATCCAGAAAAGGTGATCGAGAAGATGAATATCTAATTGGTGAGGACGAATTGAAATATGCTAAAGAAATGAAAATTAAGAATAGAAAGTATTTTGTAATTGATTTTAATAATCTTTTAAAAAAACCACTAAAACAAATTGTATCCTCTAAAAATGCAAAGAGATTAGCGCAGTCTGAAATTGAAAAAATTATTAAATTTGGACTGAAATCCAATGACTTATAAAAAAATAAATCATGCTTTCATAATGGCAGCTGGTCGTGGGGCAAGATTAATGCCCCTTACAAAAAAAATTCCAAAAGGCTTAGTCAAATTTAGACAAACTTCATTAATAGCTAGAGGTATTAGAAGACTGAAAAAATATATAAAGTTCATTCATATTTCTGTTGGTTATAAAGGACCTATTTTAGCTAAACATTTAATTGAAGAAAAAGTTTCATCAATAATTAATACAGATACAAAAGGAAATTCTTGGTGGATATTTAATTCAATATTTAAATCCTTTGACTCACCAATATATGTTTTAACTTGTGACAATGTTACAAATATAAACTTTAAAAAAATTGAAAAAGATTACTATAAAAAAGGTCAACCACTATGTATGTTAATCCCCACTAAACCAGTAAAAGGGTTAAAAGGAGATTATATTTTTAGAAAAAAAAATTTAATTAGCAGTTTATCAAGAGCTAAAAAGTCAGAAATTTATTGTACAGGCATTCAAGTTTTAAATCCAAAAAGAATTAATAAAAAAATAACGCCAACAGAGGATTTCAACATTCTCTGGAAAAAACTTATTAAAATTAAACAACTATACGTATCTGATGTGATGCCAAGAAAATGGTATACAGTTGATGATGTGGAAAATTACAAAAATCTAAAAAAATTTTTTGATAAGTAAATCTATAGTTTAACTATCTTAGTTGACGCAATTTTTTTTTCAAAAAAATCTATAATATTTTGAACTGTCTCCTCACTCATTTTTTCCAAGCACTCTTTAGTAAAAGTTGCTGCATGCGGACTTAATACCACCCTTTTATTCTTTAATAATGGATTGTCTTTATCAGGTGGCTCTTTTTCAAACACATCAATACCAGCAAAAGATATCAATTTCTCATTTAAAGCTTTATTCAAATCATTTTCATTTACAACTCCACCCCTTGCAGCATTAATCAAAATTGCAGATTTTTTCATTAAAGATAATTCTTCAAATGAAATCATATTTTTTGTGTCTTTGTTTAAAGGAACACACAGAGATATGATATCTAAGATTTTAAGTCCTTCACTTAAATTTGAAATTTTCTCACCTCCTAAATCTGATATAGTTTTTTCGTCAACATAAGGGTCATAAACTAAAACTTTCATTTCAAAACCCAAACATTTTTTGATTAACTTTTTACCAATTCTTCCACACCCAACAATCAAAATTTTTTTACTAAAAAGTTCGAAATTATCATTTATATTTAAATGTATAGCTTTGTAAAAATTTCCTTCTCTAACCATAGTATCAAACATTGCTCTTCCTTTATAAATATTTAGTATCATGAACATTATGTGTTCGGCAGGTGAAGTAGAAGTAGAATTATGGGTAACTAATAAGCTAATATTATTTTCTTTCAAAAACTTAACATCAACATTGTCATAACCAACACCATGACGAGAAATAACTTTTAAATTCTTACATTTGCTCAGAATTTCTGCGTCAAGTTTTCCTCTTCTTAAGGTTACTCCATCAAATTTGGGTAATTCTTTTTTAAGATTTTCTCTTGATAAATCATTTATTATTTCATATGAAAAATTTTTTTTTTGATCAAATAATTTGAGACCTTTTTCATTCATAGTATCGATTATTCCGATTTTATACATAAAAATTATGATTTAATATTATATCCCTTTTTTAAAAGTATAGTAACAACACTTACACAGATTGTTAAAAATAAAATCATTAAAATGATACTTGTCCAAATATTAAAATCTGAGATACCATAAAATGAATATCTCAAACCATTTATAAGATAAACAACTGGATTAAAATAAGTAACTATTTGCCAAAATTCAGGCAACATATCTAAAGAATATAAACTGCCACCTAAAAATACCATAGGAGTAATTACCAATGATGGAATAATCGACATTTGTTCAAAATCTTTGCTGAGTAAACCAATTAAAAAACCAAAAAGAGCAAATGTAAAAGAAACAAGAACTAATAAAAAAATCATTAAAAGTGGAAATTGAACTTGTACATCAGCAAAAAATTGTGCTGTTAGAAAAATTACTCCCCCAACTATAAGTGTTTTAGTTGCTCCAGCACTTACGAATGCCAAGACAATTTCAAAAGAAGATATGGGTGCTGCTAAAATTTCATAAATAGTTCCATTAAATTTAGGAAAGAAAATTCCAAAAGAGGTGTTACTTATTGATTGAGTTAACAGAGTTAACATAAGCAAACCTGGGACTATAAAAGATCCATAACTAATTCCATCGATTTTTTGAACATAACCTCCAATAACAGACCCAAAAACTATAAAATATAATGATGTTGAAATTACTGGTGATAAAAGTGATTGACCTAAAGTTCTTCTAAATCTATCCATTTCATGAAAGTAAATAGCTTTAAATCCATATAAATTAATTTTCATTATTTTCCTTTACCAAAGTTACAAAAATTTTTTCTAAACTACTTTGTTCTGTTTTTAAATCTCTAAGTTTTAATCCTGAGTCTTTAATATCTTGTAAAAGATTTGTAATCCCAGTCCTTTTTTCTTTAAGGTTATAAGTGTATTCTAAAGACATTTTATTACTTCCAACAATTAAATTATATTTTTTTAATAAATCAGGGATATTTTGAATTTTCTCTTGTAACTCCACAGATAAAACTTTTCGACCCATCTTTTTTATTAATTCTTTCTTTTGTTCAACAATTATAATCTCACCCTGGTTTATAACCCCAACACGATCAGCAATTGCTTCGGCTTCTTCAATGTAATGTGTGGTCAAAATAATTGTCACACCTGTTTCTCTTAAAGACCCAACCACCTTCCACATCTCTTGTCTCAGCTCAACATCCACACCAGCGGTAGGTTCATCTAAAAATAAAATTTTTGGTTCATGTGAAAGTGCTTTAGCAATTAAAACTCTTCTTTTCATTCCACCCGATAATTTTCGCAAGATTAAATCTTTTTTATCCCAAAGACTTAGTTGTTTTAAGACTTTTTCAATATGTTTTGGTTCTGGTTTTTTTCCATACAAACCTCTTGAATATGAAACGTTATTAAAAACAGTTTCAAATTGCTCTAAAGTTAACTCCTGAGGAACGAGTCCTATACGTGATCTTGTTTCCCTATAATCCTCAATGATATCAAAGTCTTCAACTGTAACTTTTCCTGATGATGGTTTTACAATACCACAAATAATACTAATCAAAGTAGTTTTACCTGCGCCATTGGGTCCAAGCATCGCAAAAATTTCCCCTTTTTTAATATTGAGATTTATATTTTTTAAAGCATTAAAGCCGTTATCATAAACTTTTGAGAGATTATTAATTACTATTTGATTTTCTGACATTCGGTCAGTTATATAACTATTAATTCACTTAATACAATCGACTAAAATTTGATCTTTTTAGCTTTAAGAACCAAAAATGGTAAAAAAGTTGCAATGATAAAAGACAGAAATAATAATGACTGAGATATAAATGGATTAAATATTTCTTTTGATAACAAAATACCAACTAATAAACTTTTTGAGAAATCTGGTGAAGGAAATAACAAAATTCCGGCCACAAACCCAATAAGAATTGATTTATATGCGGTTTTTTCATCAATCTTATTATAAAAACTATAAAAAATTGTTATCACGAACGCACAACAAAATAAGTCAGCCAGTAAAAACAAATATAAAATATCAAAGCCATAAGATGCAATAGCAAAAGATATTATGGACAAAAATACAATAATATATTTTGAAAAATTTATATAATTAGTCTTTTTTTTAAATTCAAATGTAGCTTTTCCATCGACTATAATTAAACTTGATATTGCATTAATTAAAGTATCTACTGTTGAGATAGTTAACGCTAGACCTAAAATAATAATCACTATTGATAAAAATATCGCTTGTTCATTCAGTAATAAGTAAAAAAAACTAAGATCGGGCCTTATTGATGAATTGAGTGAAAAACCAACGAGTCCTGTAAAACCCATAAAAAAAACAATCGGTACAATCATCAAAAAAGATATAATTAAACTTTTTTTTAAAGTTTTATAATCTTTTGCTGCATAAATACGTTGCCAATTACCTTGATGAAATAGATTTGTTGCTGCTACAGCAATAAAAAAAGTTAAACCAGAAGTATAACCAGGCAAATAAGATCCGCTTAAAAGATGTGGGTTTTTTTCTTTTACAAAATCAAAAGAAAATTTTGATCCTGTGAAAGACAAAATATATATTAAAGAAATCAATAATAATAAACCAATGACAAACATTTGAATGTTATCGGTCAATATTGAAGCTTTTAATCCACCATATAAAGTATAAGTTAAAGTGCACAATAGCACAATTAAAGCAGTGAACCAAAGTTCAGTACCTGAAATATAGTTAATCAAAACTGCAACCGCTGTAACTTCAGCACATAAGAAAATAAACATATAAAAAATTGTCATCAGCAAAATAAGTTTAAATAAACTTTTACCAAATTTTTTTCTTAAAAATTCAATGAGCGTGGAACCTTGAGGAAACTCTTTTCTAATTTTTTTTCCAAGATATATAAAAAAAAACATTGGAAAAGCTGTCCCAAGGGAATATCCAATTACTGCACCTAAACCGCCCCAAGTTGCGGCTGAAGCAGGACCAAAAAGAATCCAAGCTCCAAGTGCAGACGCTGTCAAACTTGTTGTTAATGAGAGAAATCCAATATTTCTATTTGCAGTTAAATAATTTTTTAACCCCTGATAGTTTTTAGAATAATAAATTCCAAATGATAAAAAAATTAAACATATAACAATTACTAAAGATAATGCGGTAGATTGAGTTAAAAAATATGTTTTATCCATTGTTCCCTTTCTGAATTACCGGACAGGTTCATAGGGTTTAATCTCAGTCTGTTAAGACACCCCTTTAAACATATTAATTTATTTTATTTAATTAGAAAAGAGCAAATTAAAATTTCGAAATTAATTTGAATTGATTATAGTTTTATTTTATCAATTTGTGCGTGAGCTTCTTTAATTGATTTTTCATAATCTAGAGCCATTTGATCCGCACTAATTATCTCAACTTTTTCTATACCAAAGAAATTTAAAATAAATTTCAACCAAGGAGTTAAAAAGTCTTCATTACTATTTAACTTAGTTCCTCCTGATGTAATTACTAAATAAGCTTTTTTATTTTTTAACAAACCTTCTCTTCTACCATTAGGTTTAAATTTAAATGTTTCTCCAATTCTTGCCGCCAAATCCGACCAAGCTTTTAAAGTTGCAGGAGGACCATAATTATAAATTGGTGCTGAAATTATTATAATATCACTCTCTTTGAGTTCTTTTACGAGTTGATTGGAGAGCTCAAACATTTTTTTGTGATTTTCATTTTGATCTTTTTCGTCAATATTCATTCCAGATTCCGTTAAACCACTCACAAAAACCATTTCTTCATTTAGGTCTCTATATATAACCTCATCTTCAGGTTTTTTAATTTTTTCTAGTAACTTTTTAGCTAAAGCTCTTGAGGTCGAACCTTCTTTTCTAGCGCTTGAGTCAATTTGATAAATCTTCATAAACAATCATCCAAAATTTTGCAAAAAAGGAAATATGTTAAGTAAATAATAACCTAATGCTTGTAACTGATTTGTTAATATTAATATACCGGTAATTAATAATATTACACCACCAATTTTTGAAATTAAATTAATGTTCTTTTTGAAATTTTTTGAAAAAATTAAAAATTTTTGAATTAAATAACCTGATAAAATAAATGGTAACGCAAGACCTAAAGAATAAAATGATAAAAGTATTATACCTCTATTGATACTCTCTTCTGTTGAGGCAAGTGCTAAGATTGATCCAAGAATAGGGCCTATGCATGGTGTCCAACCAAAAGCAAAAGCCATACCGATTAATATTGGGCTAAAAAAATTAGTGTTACTATTTGTGTGAAGTCTTTTTTCATAATTCAAAAATTTTAAATTTATAATTCCAATTAAGTGTAAAGAAAAAATACAGATAACTAATCCAGCACCAATTCTTAATTCATTTGAATTTTGTAATAATACTTGGCCTAAAAAAGTTGAAGCAGCTCCAAAAATAATAAAAACAATTGAAAAACCAATTGTAAAAAGAATGATAGGAATTAAGTTTATATTTTTTTTTTCTATTAAATCATTTAATGAAGTGCCAGAAACATAAGAGATATAACCAGGTATTAATGGTAATACACATGGGGATAAAAAACTTATCAAACCCGCACCTAAAGCAATAAAAATTTCTAACATCTAATAAATAAAATTTATATTATTCCTTGTAAGGAACAACCTGGTGTTTTTGAGTGCCAAGTTTATCAACACCCAAAACTACTTCCTCACCTCCTTTTAAAAAGTGAGGTGGTTTCATATTTTCTCCAACACCTGGGGGTGTTCCGGTGCAACAAATGTCACCAGGGTGTAAACTCATACATGAGCTCATATAAGAAACCAATGTTTTTACATCAAATATCATATGTTTGGTGTTTCCTGTTTGCATTCTTTTGCCATCAACATCTAAAAACATATTCAAGCTTTGAAAATCAGTAATCTCATCTTTTGTCACAATGTAAGGACCAATTGGGCCAAATGTATCAAAACCCTTTCCTTTATCCCAAGTTAAACCTCTATTCTTTTGAAAATCTCGTTCGCTCACATCGTTCACTAAAAAAAACCCAAGAACATGATCCATGGCATTTTCAACACTTACATTTATGGCTTTTTTTCCGATAACAAAACCTAACTCAACTTCCCAATCCGTATGATTAGACCCCTTAGGAACAATAATTGGATCATTAGGTCCAGCTATACAACTAGTGAATTTTGAGAAAATTATAGGTTCTTTTGGTATTGGCAAATTTTGTTCTTCGGCATGATCTTTAAAATTTAAACCAATACCAATAAATTTTGATGGGTTAGAAACGCATGCACCTATTCTAGAACTTGAATCGAGCTTTGGTAAACTTGAAATATCAGCTTTTTTTATTTTCTCTAATGTATCAAAATTCAATGTGTCAGGGTTTAAATCATTAATTACTGATGACAAATCTCGGTAATTGTTTTCACTATCTATGATTGCTGGTTTTTCTTCACCCACACTACCTATTCTACATAATTTCATATTTTTCTTCCTAGACTTTAATAATTAGCTCCTTTTGTAGTAAATGAATTTTATTCACTAGTCAATAATTTGTGGTTCTTGCTAATCGAGCTGCACCCCGAACACCGCTTGCATCACCGAATTTGGGTTTTAAAAAAGTCCCCTCAAACTCACCCCCTGCTACAAATTTTTTCATTTTTTGTTTAATTTCATCTAAAAAATTTATTTCGTTAGATACCCCACCCCCGAAAACAAACACATCTGGATCAATAATATTAACAACAGTGGCTAAAGACATAGCGAGTTGATCTTTATATTTGTCAATTAATTTTTCAGCATCTAAATCAAGTTTTCTATGCATCTCAAATATCTTTTGGGCAGATAAATCCTTTTTAAACTGGTTTTTGAATGCTTTAGAAATACCTATACCTGCAACAAAGTTCTCTATTTCCCCAGCTCTTAAATTAGTTTTTTTTATTTGAACACCTTCAATACAAGCACTTGGTATTTGATTATGTCCCCATTCTCCAGTAATACCATTAGGTCCATTGACAATTCGTTTATCTATAACTAAACCGCCTCCAACACCAGATCCAAGAATTACCCCAAAAACAATTTTATAATGTTTTCCAGAACCATCTATTGCTTCTGATAAAGCAAAACAGTTTGCATCATTTTCACAATAAATTTCTTTGCCAATCTCACTCCTTAAATCTCTTTGTAAAGGTTTGCCATTTATCCAAAAAGAATTAGGGGCATTTTTAACTAGTCCTGTTTGAATAGAATGAATCCCTGGATGACACACACCCACTGGTAGTTCTTTACCAGCTTTACGCTCAAGTTCGATAACTATTTTTTTAATTATGGATAATGTATCTTTATAATTTTTTGGAACTTCAGTTCTTTCTCTATGATGCTCATTGCCAACATCATCTAATAACACATACTCTATTTTACTTGCCCCAAGATCAATACCAATCTGCATATTTTATCTCATCAATTTATTTATTTCTTTATTAATAAAAAGTTTTGGAATTTTGCATGTTGTACTAAGTCTAATTGGTTTATTTGTTTTAGCGGATTGCATAGTTGATTGTATCAAGTCAAGAACATGCAAAGATACTTCTCCATTACATCTATGTATCTTTTTTTTATCAATACAATAAGCCATTTCTGCAAGACCAACTCCTCTGTAATTAGCGTTCGTAGGTGACTCATTTGCTCTAGAACTTTGTGTTCTAATATTAATTTTTCCTAGCGGCATTTGATTTGTTTTAAATTCTTTCCATGGGCTTCCTAATTTTTTACATACATAAACTGAACCACCGAACATATTAGGATCTGGCACAATCATTGAACCTTTGGTTCCATAAAGTTCAATATGATTTCTTTGATGAGCTATAACATCAAAAGATAAAGTGAGTCTGATTATGCTTCCATTTTCAAATATGATTGTTGTAAAATATGTAGTTGGACATTCTACCTTAATTCTTTTTCCCTTTTTAGGACCAATACCAATTGTTCTAAATCGTGAACCTTTCATTAAACTTGCTGCTTTTACCTCTTTTGCTGGACCCAATAAATTTACTAATGCTGTGAGATAATAAGGTCCCATATCAATTACTGGACCACCTTCTTTTTTTGCAAACCATGGTTCTGGGTCTGGATGATAAGATTGAACCCCTGGAAAAGCAAAAATCGCATTACCTAAATTTACTTTACCGATACTTTTACCTTCTAATAATTCTTTCGATTTTTGATTGCCACCTCCAAGAAAAGTATCTGGAGCATTTCCTAAATATAATTTCTTTTTTTTTGAGAGCTTTAATAATTCTTTTCCGTCTTTTAAATTAATTGCTAATGGTTTTTCTGAGTATACATGTTTTCCATTTAACAAAGACTTTTTTGCAATTTGGTAATGAACTTTTGGAGGGGTTAGATTTAGTATTATTTCAACCTGTTTATCTTTAAGTAAATTACTTACCGAAACTGCTTTAATCTTATAAATTTTAGCACATTTCTTAGCTGCTTTTTCTTTAACATCTGCACACTTAATGATTTTAAAATTTTTGAAATATTTGTGAGCTCTGAAATATGTTTCTGCGATATGACCACAACCAATTAAGCCAACTTTAAATACTTTGCTCATTAGGGTTATACTCCCTGTCTTTGTTTTGCTTTACCTTCTTTGTGTAATTTTAGAGCTTTTTCATTTTCTTTAGTTTTGGGAATTTCTAAAGTTGGACTTTCCCAATAAGCTGATCCTTCAAGCCATTGATAGGAATGAGTTTTGATTGAAATAACATAAGTCACTTTTGATTTCTTCGCTCTTTTGAAAGCTTCCTCTAATTCACTGATAGAATTTACCTCTTCAGACTTTGCCCCCATACTTTCTGCATGTTTTGCAAAATTTACTTTTACTAAATTTGAAACATTTGAACTCTCAAATAAACAATTAAATTCTTTTCCACCTTTAAATAATTGAAGTCTATTAATGACAGCGTGACCACCATTATCACAGACAATTACAATTAGTTTATTATTAGTTATTACAGATGAATATATATCTGAATTATAAAGTAAATATGATCCATCACCTACAAATGTGATAACTTCTTTGTTTGGGTTGGCCATTTTAATTCCTAAAGCTCCAGAAATTTCATAACTCATACAACTAAAGCCCCACTCTGTTTCATGAGTATTAAGTTCTCTTGGTCTCCAAATTTGAACAACTTCACCTACCAAACCTCCAGCTGCAGTGACAGCGATATCACTTGGATCAGAGTTTCTATAAATAGCACCAACTGCATGAGCATAACTTGGAAGTTTTTGATTAGTTGGTCCACTTTCTTTATCAACATATTCATTCCAAGATTTAAGTTCATCTCTGGATTTTTTATGCCATTCCTCGGGTGCTTTCCAATCACCTAAAGCTTGTGATAGTTCATTTAGAGAAACTTTTGCATCTCCAATAATTGATTGTGCCATATGCTTACTAGCATCAAATCTTGCAACATTAATTGATACTAGTGAAAAGTTTGGATTTTCAAAATTGGACCATGACCCAGTTGTGAAATCTCCTAACTTAGTTCCAATAGCAATCGCTAAATCGGTTTTTTTTGCAAAGTCGTTTGCTGCTTTTCCTCCTAAACCTCCGATAGGTCCCAAAAAATGAGAATGATCTCTTTTCATAGAAGAATAACCCATTACAGTTTGTGTTACAGGTATATTATGTTTAATTGCAAAAGTAGAAAGTTCCTCCATTGCATCTGAGTAAAAAACACCTCCACCAGAAATTATGATTGGATTTTTTGATTTTTTAATTTTTTCAGCTGCTTCTTTAATTTGAAAATCATCAGGTCTTGGTCTTCTTATATTATGGATTTTTTCTTTAAAAAAATCCTCAGGGTACTCAAAAATTTCTCCTTGTATATCCTGACATAAAGATATGCATACTGGACCACAATCAGCTGGGTCTAATAAAACTTGTACAGCTTGGGGAAATGTTTGTAAAATTTGTTCTGGTCTAGTTATTCTATCAAAATATTTTGTAACTGGTTTAAAAGCATCATTTTGAGTAATTCCTGGATTATTAAAATGTTCTACTTGTTGTAAAACTGGATCAGGCATCCTGTTTGCGTAAGTATCACCCGGAAGAAATAAAATTGGCAGTCTGTTACTCATCGCAACTGCTGCAGCTGTTACCATATTTGTAGAGCCAGGACCTACTGAACTTGTTGCTACAAATACTTGTTTTCTTCTTTTTGCTCTAGCGTAAGCAATTCCTGTTAAAGCCATGTTTTGCTCGTGATGACCTCTATAAGTTGGAAGTTTATCTTTATTTTCCTCTAAAGCTTGTCCTAAACAAGCTACATTACCATGACCAAATATTCCAAAAGCACCAGCGAATAAAGGTTCTTTTTTACCATCGATAAGAATTTTTTGAGAAGTCAGGAACTTTACAATTGCATGAGCACATGTAAGCTTTATTTTTTTCATAATTGTAGATATATTCTCTTAAAATTTCGCTTAATTAACCATAAAATAAAAATTATGTATAGTAAATTTGGGCAATTCATTGATGGTAAGTGGCAACAAGCGGAAAAAAAAGAAACTTACGATGTTATAAATCCTGCTACGGAAGAAATTATTGGCCAAGCATCTAAAGCGTCTTCAGCTGATGTTCAAAAAGCTCTTAAATCTGCAGAGAAAGGTTTGGAAGTTTGGAAAAACACATTACCTTGGCAGAGATCATATATTATTAGAAAAATTGCTGATCTTCTAAGAAAAAAACAAGACATTTTAGCAAGATGGTTAACAATTGAAGTTGGAAAACCTTTGGCAGAGGGAATTGGCGAAACTGGTGGGGCTGCTGATATTTTTGAGTGGAATGCTGAAGAAACAAAAAGAATTTATGGACAAACAGTCGAAAGTCGATTTCCAGATACGAGAGTTCATGTTTATTATCAGCCAGTTGGAGTTGTAGCAGCTTTAGTGCCATGGAATTTTCCTTTAATTCTAGCAGCAAGAAAAATTTCAACAGCATTAGCTGCCGGATGTTCAGTAATTTGTAAGCCTGATGTAATTACGCCAGGAACAGTAATGGAGTTAGTAGATATTTGTAAAGAAGCGGGAGTCCCTCCTGGAGTTGTAAACTTATTATCAGGAGATCCTGAAAGTATTTCAAATGAGTTGTTAGAGTCTGATGTTATTAAAAAGGTTTCAATTACTGGATCAACAAGAGTAGGTAAATTAATCTTAAAAAAGGCCGCAGACAAAGTTCAAAGAGTCACAATGGAGCTTAGTGGACACTCACCTTTTATAGTTTTTGATGATGTTGATATAAATAAAGTTGCAGATATGGCAATTACTGCAAAATTTAGAAATAATGGTCAAGTTTGTATTTCACCTAATAGATTTTATATACAAGAAAATAAAAAAGACGAATTCATTAATGCGTTTATTGAAAGAACAAAAAAATTAAAAATTGGAAATGGTTTAGATGAAGGAGTTCAATTAGGTCCTTTAACAACTGCAAAAAGATTAGGAGAAATCGAAGAATTAGTTGAAACAACAAAAAAAGAGGGAGCAAAAGTTTTATTGGGTGGAAAAAGACCCCAAGGTTTTAACAAAGGATATTTCTATGAGCCAACAGTTTTTGACAATGTAAAAGACAATTTTACAATAATGAAACAAGAACCATTTGGACCATTAGTTCCAATGTTGTCGTTTAAAACTTTTGACGAAGTAGTCGAGAGAGCCAATAATAATGATTTAGGATTATGTAGTTATATTTATACAAATTCTATGGATAAAGCTCATAAAGCTTCAGAATTAATGGAAACCGGTACTGTTGCGGTTAACACTCCTGCAGTTGCGATAGCCGAAGCACCTTTTGGAGGAATTAAACAAACTGGATATGGACGTGAAGGTGGTTCAATGGCAATTAAAGATTATCTAAATATTAAGTACACTCACCTTGGTTTAAAATCTTAAAATGAGACCAAATAAAATAAGAAAGATGATGAGAGGAGGTGAGCCAATAATTAATGGATGGCTTCAAATTCCTAGTTCTTTTTCTGCAGAGGTAATGTCAAATCAGGGATGGGACTCTATTACGATTGATATGCAACATGGTGTTATAGATTACCCTTCTGCATTACAGATGTTGCAAGCTATATCAACTACTGATGTAACCCCACTTGCAAGAGTGAATTGGAATGAACCTGGGCAGATCATGAAAATTCTAGATGCCGGATGTTATGGAATAATTTGCCCAATGGTGAGTAATAAATCTGAAGCTGAAAGATTTGTTCAAGCATGTTTATATCCACCAAAAGGTTATAGAAGTTATGGCCCAATTAGAGGTTTAATATATGGTGGAAGTGATTATGGAGATCATGCGAATAATGAAATTTTAAAACTAGCAATGATAGAGACTAAAGAGGCAATAGATAAACTAGATGAGATTATGACAACACCGGGCTTAGATGGAATTTATATTGGACCTGCAGATTTAAGCTTAGCTTTGGGTGAAAAACCTTCATTTGATAAACCAGAAAATTCAGGGACATATAAAGAGATTTTGAATATCTTGGAACATGCAAAAAAAAATAAAATTTTTGCAGGTATTCATAATGCTAGTCCAGAGTATGCAAAAAAAATGCTTAATTTAGGATTTAATTTGGTAACCATTGGATCCGATCAAAGGTATATGAGTGCAGGTGCAAAAGAAGCTGTATCTAAATTAAAATCAATCAAATCAAAAGAAGACTCTAAAGCTTACTAAATTTAAGTGTCAGATAAAAAAAAAATTTTGATAATTCAACCTATTCATAAAGCGGGGATAGATCTCATAAAGAATAACACAAATTATGATTATGAGATTATTGAAAATATAGATGATAAAGATATTAAACAAAAAATTTTGGAGTGTGATGGTCTATCAATTAGAACGGCAAATTTATCTAGCGAATTAATCAATATATCAAAAAAACTTAAGATTATATCTCGCCATGGCGTTGGGTACGACAATATTGATCTCAAGTCTTCTAAAGAAAAAAATATCACTTTGGCAATTACGGCTACAGCAAACGCTGTTGCGGTGGCAGAACATGTTATGTTTATGTTGCTCAATATATCGAAGAGAAAAAATATGTATGATGAGGCTGTTAAAACAGGAAATTTTTCTAATAGAAACAGACTTCCAAAAACAATTGAACTTTGGAAAAAAAATATTTTAATTGCTGGATTTGGAAGAATAGGTCAATCTTTAATTAGAAGATGCAAAGGATTTGAAATGAATGTTTTTGTTTATGATCCATTTGTTTCAAAAGATATTATTGAGGAATTGGGTGGAAAAAAAGTTGAGGATCTTACAGAAGCAGTAAAATCTATGGATGCCATTTCTTTACATATGCCTCTTAATGAAAAAACGAAAAATATTATTAATTATGACTTACTTAAAACAATGAAGAAAAATTGTATAATTATTAATGCTGCAAGAGGTGGAATGATTAATGAGAATGACTTAGATAAAGCATTAAATGAAAGTCTTATATTTGGTGCAGGTTTAGATGTTTTTGAAACAGAACCACCTAAAGAGAATAATCCTTTGCTAAAAAACAATAAAGTTTTTTTAAGTCCTCATACCGCTGCATTTACTGAGGAATGCATGATAAGAATGGGAAAGGAAACAATACAAAATATAATTGATTTTTTCGAAAAAAAATTAGACAAATCAAAAATTATTAAATTTTAATTATGCGAATTAATTTCAAAAATTTTGGACTATTAGAAGCATTAGTGTTGTTATCGTTGGTATATGTGGTTGGAATGTTGATTTGGACCGCAAGTACAAGGCCTGCAGTTGAAGCAAAAGCTAACTTAGTCAAAGAAAATCATAAGAAAGTAGTCGATTTTATCAATGGAGAAATAAATAATTGCGGGAATAATGATGAAGGTAAATTAACTGTTTGGGGTGATCCCTGCAATGGCGAATGGTCTTCATCTAAAGTTGTGAATTATATAAACAAAAATCTTAATATAGAGAATCCTTTTTCAGAGGATACTAAAGTAAAAACTGATCCTGATCCTAGAATTAAAGCAGAAGGTAAAGCTGGGCAATCAGTTGAGATGGGTGTGATATTTGTGATGTCATCAAATTTTTTACCTGATCCTGGATCTGAATGGGTTGTGGGTACTTGTTTTAAATCTCCATGTGTTGCTGCTGGAAATAATGAACTAACTTCACTCTATAGATAATCAATTTTTATAAATTTCAATTTCAGATTCTTTTAATGTATCTGTAAGATATTTATAACCAATTTTGGCATACTCTAACGGATTTGCTTTTGCCGGATCCTGCTCTGCCTCAACCACTAACCATCCTGAATAATTATTATTTTTTAATACATTAAATAAAGGTTGATAATCAATACAGCCATCTCCTGGTACTGTAAACGCACCCTCTAAAAAAGCACCTCTAAAACTTAAATCCTCTTTTAAAGATTTTTCCAGAACTTGTTTTCTTATATCTTTACAATGGACGTGCAAAATTCTTTCATGATAATTTTGTAATATGTATTTTGAGTCCCCTTTTGCAAATAACATATGTCCTGTATCTAATGTTAATTTTACACTTTCATGAGTATTTTCTATAAGTCTTTCAGTATCTTTTTGGGTTTCAATTATTGTTCCCATATGATGATGATATGCTAAAGGCATCCCCTCATCCTCTAAATATTTTCCTAGTTCAGAAATTTTTTCACAAAACTTCTGCCATTCATCCTTTTCCATTTGAGGCCGAGTTGATAATTTCCTGTTGGGATCTCCTTGTATAGAACCAGAAACTTCCGCGAAAACTATACAAGGTGCATCACAATCTTTAAATAAATCTAGTTGTTCTTGAATAGATTTTTTTTCTTCCTCAACAGAATTTTTTCTTAAATTTGCACCATACCATCCTGAGCAAAGTTTAAGATTAAATTGGTCTAATTTTGGAATTAATTCAGAAGATTTCTTTGGAAATTTTCCACCAGACTCTATGCCTATATAGCCTGCTTCATTGGCTTCTTTTAAACATTGTTCCAATGTAGTTTCACCACCTAACTCAGGCATGTCATCATTACTCCATGCAATGGGTGCAACTCCTAATTTTACTGACATAAGAAATTTTATTAGTTAAGTTATTATTTTAATACAAATTTTAAATGATTGATATAGCTTTATTTGGACTTGGTAGAATTGGTATTATGCATGGAAAAAATTTAATGCGTAGTAAAGATTTTAATCTTAAATATATTTATGACATTGAACAAAAATTATCAAAAAAATATTCAAAAACATTAAAAACAAAAGCTATTAACAATCCGTCTGTGGCTTATAAAGATAAAGATATAAAAGCTATTTTTATTGCCTCAACAACATCGACACATATTAGATTAATTTTAGATAGTGTTAAAAATAGAAAAATTATCTTTTGTGAAAAACCACTGGATTTAAGTATTAAAAAAATTGAGTCCTGTAAAAAAAAAATTAATAAATTTAATCCAAAAATACAATTAGGTTTTAATAGACGATATGATCCAACACACAATAATTTAAGAAAACAATTACTTAGTGGAAAAATAGGTAAATTAGAAAAAATTATTATCACTAGTCGTGATCCTGCCCCACCAACTATGAAATATCTAAAAGAATCTGGTGGTATTTTTAGAGATATGATGATCCATGATTTTGATCTTGTTAGATTCTACCTAGGTAATGATGAGCCTGTAAAAATAATAGCTTCTGGTAGCAACATATCAGACAAAAGATTTGATAAAATAAAAGATTTTGAATTAGCATCTACCATAATTAGATCTAGAGCTGGTGTTCAGTGCATAATAACTAATTCCAGACATTGTAGTTTCGGTTATGATCAAAGAATAGAATTATTTGGATCAAAAGGTATGTTAATTTCAGAAAATAAAAGACAAAACGAGACATCTTTATATTCTGCACAATCAACTTCGAATAAATCTCCTTTGCTTAATTTTTTTATTGAGAGGTATAAAGATGCTTATAAAAATCAACTAAAGGATTTTGCAAAATTTATAAGTAAAAAAATTCAACCTCTTGCAGGATTTGAAGAAGGAAGAAAAGCTCTGATAATTGCGAATGCAGCTCAAAAATCTTTACGATCAAAAAAGTTTGAAAAACTTAATCTTTAATTGAATCAACCCTTAGTAGAAAACAACCTGTCTGCTTTACAACTAAATGATATTTTGATTAGATTTTATTTTTAAAAGTTAACTTTAATTAGAGGAAAATAATGAAAACAATAAAAAACTTTATATTAGCTTTAGCTGCATGGGCAATGATGTCTGTATCTGCTTTAGCTGTAGATATAATTGTGGTTTCTCATGGTCAAGCAAACGACCCTTTCTGGTCAGTTGCTAAAAATGGAGTTGATGCTGGATGTAAAGACATGGGAGTGTCTTGCAAATACACAGCACCAGCTACTTTTGACATGGTAGAAATGGCAAAATTAATTGATAATGCTGTATCACAAAAACCGAAAGGTATAGTGATAACATTACCAGATGCTGCTGCTTTAGGAAAATCAGTTAAAGCTGCAATAGCTGCTGGTATTCCTGTAATATCAATGAACTCTGGATCTGATGATTATGCATCTTTAGGAATTAGTGCACACGTTGGACAAACTGAGTTTGAAGCAGGTGTTGGTGGTGGACAAAAAATGAAAGCCGCTGGTGGAAAAAAAGCATTATGTGTTAACCATGAGGTAGGAAACGTTGCACTTGATAGAAGATGTGCTGGTTTCAAAAAAGGTTTTGGTGGATCTGTTGATATTTTAGGTACTTCAAATGACCCAACAGAAATTCAAAAAGCTGTTGCTGCAAAATTAGGTGGTGGATATGACACTATTCTAACTTTAGGTGCTGGATTGTCTGGTGAAGCAGCTTTGAAAGCACTTGAGTCAGCTGGAAAAGTTGGTTCTGTAAGATTAGGAACATTTGATATGTCTCCAAATATGTTAAAAGCTGCTGCTGCAGGAAAAGTAGAGTTTTTAATTGACCAACAGCAATATCTACAAGGATATTTGCCAATAGCTATCTTTGGACAATATATGAGATGGGGAACAATGCCAGCAGGTGTAGTAATGACTGGACCTGGGTTTGTTACTCCTGACAATGCTTCTAAAGTAATTAAATGGGCAGCTCAAGGTTATAGATAAAAATATGAATTAAAGGCCTGACTAATATTAGTCAGGCCTTTTTTTTAATCATCTTTAAATTATAATTTTTATATGTCTGTAAAATCAGAGAGTATTCAATCTAAAAAAGATAGTGGACAAGATGAAAGACTTAAAAAAATTTCACCTCTTAGAGTTTTATTAAACAGACCAGAGCTTGGTGCTTTGGGTGGTTCAATTTTAGTTTTTATTTTTTTTGGAATAGTTGCTGGTGACACTGGAATGTTTAGCGCTTATGGGACATTAAATTTTTTAGATGTTTCAGCTAATTTAGGAATTATTGCTATTGCTGCTGCAATGTTAATGATCGGTGGAGAGTTTGATTTATCAATTGGATCAATGATTGGTTTTGCAGGAATCTGTATCGCTATACCTGCAATTTATTGGGGCTGGCCTTTATGGACGAGTATTATTTTTGCTTTTGCTATGGCAGTACTAATTGGTTATTTCAATGGAATAATGGTAGTAAAAACTGGTCTTCCATCCTTTATCGTAACTCTTGCAATGTTGTTCATTTTAAGAGGAGCAACTTTGGCTATTACGAGATTAATTACAGGAAGAACTCAAGTACCAGGGTTAAGAGTTTTAATAGAGAATGATCCAATTGCTTGGTTGTTTGCAACAGATACTTTTCAATGGTTGTTCACATGGCTAGGATCGATGAAATTAATTGCACTGAGAACTGACGGTACACCATTAGCTACAGGTATTCCACCATCAGTAATATGGTTTATTGCTCTTACATTATTTGCGACTTGGATACTTATGAAAACTAGATATGGAAATTGGATATTTGCATCAGGTGGAGATAAAGTTGGTGCTACAAATGTCGGTGTACCTGTTGGAAGAGTAAAAATAAGTCTATTTATTGGAACAGCTGTAGCATCGACAATATTTGCTTGTATTCAAGTGTTAGATGCAGGTTCAGCAGACACTATGAGAGGAACTTTAAAAGAATTGGAAGCAATAGCAGCTGCCGTGGTTGGTGGTTGTCTTTTGACCGGAGGTTATGGCTCTGCCATCGGAGCAGCATTGGGTGCTATTATTTTTGGCACTGTATCAATGGGAATTTTTTATACAGATGTTGATACTGATTGGTTTAAGGTTTTTTTAGGTGCTATGATGTTAATTGCAGTAGTATTCAATAATTATATTAGAAAAAAAGTTACGGAGACTAAGTGATGTCTGAATATTTAGTTCAATTCAATAATATAAGTAAATTTTTTGGTAAAGTAATTGCTTTGAAAGATGTCACTATGAAACTAAAAAAAGGCGAAATAATGTGCTTACTTGGTGACAATGGAGCTGGAAAATCTACTTTGATAAAAACTTTAGCAGGCGTTCATAAACCTGATGAAGGTGAAATTATTTTTGAAGATCAAAAAATAGTTTTTGACTCACCACGAGATGCTTTGGATATTGGGATAGGTACTGTTTATCAAGATTTAGCATTAGTTTCCCTTATGAGTGTTACTAGAAATTTTTTTATGGGCAGAGAGCCACAAAAAGGTTTACCTTTTTTCAAAACTTTTGACATTGAAAAAGCAAACACTATAGCTGCAGAAAGAATGGGACAAATAGGTATCGATGTGAGAGACCCATCACAAGCTGTCGGCACAATGTCTGGAGGTGAAAGACAATGTCTCGCTATTTCTAGAGCAATTTATTTTGGAGCAAAAGTTTTAGTATTAGATGAACCAACGTCAGCATTGGGTGTACATCAAGCTTCAATGGTCCTGAAATATATTGTTAAAGCAGCATCACAAGGCTTAGCTGTAATTTTAATAACACACAACGTTCATCATGCTTATCCTGTTGGAAATAGTTTTACAGTTTTAAATCGAGGAAAAAGTATGGGAACATTTAAAAAAAAAGATATATCTAGAGAAAAACTTTTAAGCATGATGGCAGGTGGTGAGGAATTAGATAAGTTAGAAGTCGAACTTAAAGAAATGGACCGAATAGAAAATAATTAGACAAATATACCACTTCTACATACATAAATTTTGCTGTAATATTTTTAAAAAAAGAAAGGGGTAACATATGAAAGCATACATAATGGGAAACTACACTGAAAAAGCTTTTCAAGGTTTTTTAAAAGATCCTAAAAGTGATAGAAAAGCAGTAGTTGAACAATTAACAAAAGCTATGGGTGGAACAATGCATAGTATGGATATAGTAAGAGGTCCATATGACTTTATTGTTGTTAATGAACTTACAACATTTGAAGACTTTGCAGCAGTAAAACTTGTAGTAGAAGCATCAGGAGCAGTTAAAAATTTAACAATGTTAGAAGCTATTGATTTTAATAAAGCTACTGTTAAAGCAAGTGAAGTTGCATCAGGTGCATACAAAGCACCAGGACAATAAATAGATTATTACTTCCAGTACGCGGGCTGGAAGTAAATTTATTTACTTTTTCAATTTAGAAGAAAACTTAAGGTTTGTATTATCAAACTTTTCTTTATTGTTTTTAATATAATTATCCATAATTTCTAATTTATCTCCTTCGAATTCTGAGACTTTTCGAGTATTTAAATCAACATATAATGCAAGGACTTCAATCGTTGATGCTAGATATTGCTTTTGCTTATGGATCATTTCCATTTTGTACTGTAACCTTTTTTTATCGTGATCAAAAAAAACTAAATTTACATCTACTTCGTCATTCATCTTTAGTTCTTGATTATAGGTAATATGAGACTCAACAATCATTGTGCTTTTTCCAGTAGTCCTCGCTGAATGCTCGCCCATTTTAAAGGAGTCATTTAATATATCTGCCCCATATTTATCAAAGATTAAAAGATAATAAGAAACATTCATATGATTGTTATAATCAATCCAATCTTTCACAATTTTTTGTGAACTTAAAAAAATCGACATTGTAAAATAAAAATTTAATGATTTGGATTATCGTTATCCACTACGAGACATATTTCAGATTTAGTTAAAAATCTTCTTCCAGTTCCATTATCTAATGAAAACATTCCGCCAATTCCTTTTACGGCATCTATTGTAAGATCAGTATGTTTCCATTTTTCATATTGATCACCATTCATATAGAATGGAACACCACCTATTTCTCCAAGTTTAATATCATTGTCTCCCAATGGAAATTCACCTTCTTGGAAACACATAGGAGCACTCCCATCACAACATCCACCTGATTGATGAAACATTAATTTTTCACCATATTTTTCTTTAAGTTCAGATAATAAACTCAGTGCCGAATGTGTTGCAGATACTTTCATATTTTTTCTCTGGCCCATGATATCGAATCATGGACCAGTATATATTATTTGATTAAAAGAAGCCTAATTTTTTCTCAGCGTAAGAAACATGAAGATTCTTATTCTGTCTGTAATGATTAAGCATCATTTTGTGAGTTTCTCTGCCAACTCCAGATTGTTTGTATCCACCAAATGGTGAGTGAGCTGGGTATGCATGATAACAATTAGTCCATACTATCCCTGCTTGTATTGCTCTACCCATTCTATAAGCAATATTACCATTTCTAGTCCATACAGCTGCTCCTAAACCATAAAGAGTATCATTGGCAATTTTTAATGCCTCTGCTTCATCTTTAAATTTAATTACAGACACAACAGGTCCGAAGATTTCTTCTTGAGATATTCTCATATCATTTTTTGCTTCAAAAACAGTTGGTTGAATGTAATTACCTTTTTCCAATCCACTGTTAAGTTTTGCAACACTTCCTCCTGTTAGGACTTTCGCACCTTCTTTTTTCCCTAGATCAAGATAAGATTTAATCTTCTCCATTTGTTCTACGGAAGCTTGTGCTCCAATCATGGTTTCCATTTTTAAAGGGTTGTCTTGAACAACAGCTTTTGTTCTAGCTATAGCTCTTTCCATGAATTTATCATAGATCGACTCTTGAACTAAAGCTCTACTCGGACAAGTACAAACCTCACCTTGGTTAAGATTGAACATAACGAAACCTTCAATACATTTATCGAAGAAATCATCATCTTTATCCATGATATCCTCAAAGAAAATGTTTGGAGATTTTCCACCTAATTCCAAAGTTATCGGAATTATGTTTTGTGCAGCATACTGCATTATCAATCTTCCAGTTGTTGTTTCACCAGTAAATGCAACTTTAGCAACTCTTTTTGATGATGCTAAAGGTTTACCTGCCTCTAATCCAAAACCACTAACAATGTTGACAACTCCTGGAGGTAATAAGTCTCCAATAAGTTCCATCATCACCATTATGGATGCTGGCGTTTGTTCAGCTGGTTTTAAAACTGAACAGTTACCTGCAGCAAGAGCTGGTGCTAGTTTCCATGTAGCCATAAGTAATGGGAAGTTCCAAGGAACTATTTGACCAACTACTCCTAAAGGTTCAGGTATGTTGTAAGAGTATTGAGAATTGCTAATTTCTGCAATTGATCCCTCTTCTGCTCTTATTACACCAGCAAAATATCTCCAATGATCAACAACCAAAGGTAAATCTGCTGCCATACATTCTCTTATTGGCTTTCCATTATCTAAACATTCAGCTGTTGCGAGTAAGTTTAGATTTTTTTCTAAAACATCAGCGATCTTATATAATATGTTTGATCTTGTCGTGATGTCTGTTTTTCCCCACTCTGGGAAGGCTGCGTGAGCTGCATCTAATGCTGCTTCTACGTCTTTTTCATCTGATCGTGCAACTGAACAGATTTTCTCATTTGAGATCGGGCTAACATTATCAAAATACTTGCCTGATTTTGGTTCTACAAATTTTCCATTAATGTAGTTTCCATATTTTGCTTTGAACGGAAATTTAACCTTTAAATGAGAAGTATCTAATACAGATGACACTTTCATTGCTTCTGCACTCATTTTTTTCTCCTCTTATTATTTATATAAATTAATTAAAGACCTTTTTGGGAATGATGTAAATGGGTCAATAATGTTTTCAACTAAGAATTGTATTAATCGAGCTTTATTTTACTAACTTTATTATCTGCTTTTCTCACAAAATAAATTCCTGCTGATACTGCAATGAGAGATATCAAAACTTTGAAAGTGATCAATTCCTTCAGGAAAATATAACTCAAGATAGTTCCGAAAATTGGAATTAAATATGAAACTTGTGACTGAAATATCAGTCCATTATTAACTAAAATTCTAAATCTCAATAACCATGCAATTCCAGTAGAAACTAAGCCAAGATATATCACGGATATTGTAGAGTCTAACCTTGGCGATACATTCCATGGTTGTTCAACAATACTTACAATAGGTATCAAAATCAAAACTGCCCAAACCAGAATTGAGCCAGTTACATTTTCATTTTTTTTCTTACTAATTTTTAAGGTTAGAACACCACCTATTACATAACAAGTTGAGCCTAATAGAATTAGTATTGCGGAAAAAAAATTATTTTCATTAATCAAAATATTATCAGAAAATAAGTAAAGTATTCCAGAAAAACCTATTAAGATTCCAATTGTTTTGATAAAATTGAATTTCTCATTTTTTGTATAAAAATGACCAAGCACAGTTGAACTTAATGGTGTAGTTGACATCAATATTGCTGCCAAATTACTTTGAACTGATTGTACACCGTAGGCAATTAAAAAAAAAGGAGCTACTAAATTTATAAATCCTATCATTGCAAACCAATACCAATCTTTTGAAAAAGCTTCGATCTTTATCTTTTTATAATAACAAAGTAACAAAACTGGTATTGCTCCAAAAAACACTCTTAAAAATGCAATGGTAATTGGTCCGAATGAATAGGTTGCAATTTTGATATTAAAAAAAGCTGATGCCCATATTAAGGCTAACAAAATTAATAAAAGATAATCTAATAGTTTTGGTTGTCTCATTCAGTAATATCTTCAATTGTTCCTTTTGTAATTTTCTTTAAATCTGAGTAATTGATTTTAAATATACAATTTGGATGACCTGCGGCTGCAAACAAAAAATCAAACCTATGTAAAGAATTGTCTATATAAATATCAACATTTTCTAAATGACCTACTGGTGAAACGCCACCAATTGTAAAACCAGTGATTTTTTTTACATCCTCAGCAGTAGCCATTGAAACATCATTAAATTTAATATTCTTTTTAATTTTTTTTAGGGAAGCTTTCTTATCTCCAGCAACCAAAAATAAACTAAACTTATTATCTGTTTTAAAAAGTAAGCTTTTAACTATAGCTCCAACTTCACATCCTAAAGAAGATGCGGCTTCTAAAGCAGTCCTTGCAGAAGTTTCTAAAATACTAACACTTAAATTTTGATCAAATTCTTTAATAATTTTACCGACCCTTCGAATTGGTTCTTTATCAAGTAATGTCATTATTCAACTCTGAATTGTTAGTATTATTATTCTTAAAATTATACACTTATGTAAAAAATGCATAGGTGTTATTAAGTAAAAGAGGATTATTTATCAGTCTTTATTTGGTATCACAACCCACTGAATTACAGAGGAGATATATGAGCGCAAAAGATGTATTAAAAGTTATAAAAGACAAAGAGATCGATTACATTGACCTAAGATTCACTGACCCTAGAGGTAAACTTCAACACGTTACAATGGATACTAAGGTAGTTGACGAAGATATGTTAAACGAAGGAATTTTCTTTGACGGCTCCTCAATTGCAGGTTGGAAAGCTATCAATGAATCTGACATGATTCTAAAGCCTGATTTAAGCAGAACAGTTGTTGATCCATTTACATCTCATAATACATTAAACATTTTTTGTGATATTTTGGATGCAATAAAAAAAGATCCTTACGAAAGAGATCCTAGAGGAACAGCAAAAAAAGCTGAGGCATATTTAAAAAAATCCGGAATTGGTGATAAAGCATTTTTTGGTCCAGAAGCTGAGTTTTTTGTATTCGATGATGTAAGATTTAAAAATGACATGAATGAAACTGGCTTCAAAATTGATAGTACTGAAGGCCCTTACAACACTGGAAAAAAATATGAAAATGGAAATATGGGACATAGACCTGGTATTAAAGGTGGTTACTTCCCAGTTCCTCCTGTTGATAGTGCACAAGATATGAGAAGTGAGTATTTGAAAGCAATGAAAGACATGGGTATTAAAGTTGAGAAACATCACCATGAAGTTGCTCCAAGTCAGCATGAACTTGGAATGTATTTTGGAACTTTAGTTGATCAAGCAGATAACTTGCAACTATATAAGTATGCAGTTCATATGGTTTCACATTCATTTGGAAAAACTGCAACTTTTATGCCTAAACCAGTAAAAGGTGATAATGGATCAGGTATGCACGTGCACCAATCAATTTGGAAAGGAAATACAGCATTATTTTCAGGAGATAAATATGCTGGCTTATCTGATTTGGCTTTACACTATATTGGTGGAATTTTAAAACATGCAAAAGCTATAAATGCATTTTCAAACGCAACAACCAATAGTTACAAAAGATTGATCCCAGGATTTGAAGCACCAGTGTTATTAGCGTACTCAGCAAGAAACAGGTCAGCTTCATGTAGGATCCCTATTACTCTTAGTAAAAAGGCTGCGAGATGTGAAATTAGATTTGGTGATGCAGCTGGAAACCCATATTTAACTTTTGCAGCAATGCTTATGGCTGGACTAGATGGTATTAAGAATAAAATTGATCCAGGTAAATCTTTTGATAAAGATCTTTATGCTTTATCTGAAAATGAAGTTAAAAAAATACCTACTGTTTGTGGCTCATTAAGAGAAGCAATGGAAAGTTTGGATAAGGACAGAGATTTTTTAAAACAAGGTAACGTTTTCACTGATGATCAAATAGATGCTTACATTGCTTTAAAATTTGAGGAAATACATAATTTCGAACACACACCACACCCAATAGAGTTCGACATGTATTATAGTTGTTAAAAATTATTGTCTGGTAGTGGCAATCTTATTTTTGCCAGGACCTTTTTTAACAACGTAATTTTGAGTTCCATTAGCTCCTGTTTCAACAGATTTGATTAAAGATCTTTGAAGGCTTTTTCTTTTTTCTTTTCTGTCTTCAGACGCTAATAAATTTCTAAATTCAAAAACGTTCATGTAATAATTATATACTAGATATGCATTTTAAGCAATACAGCTATGCAACTTATGGGATACTAAATTTTATTCTACTTTAAAGGATTCCCCGCAACCACATCTCTCTGTTTCATTGGGATTATTGAACACAAAAGTTGAGGAAAAATCCTCTTTTTTGTAATCCATTTCAGTACCTAATAAATACATCACTGCAGCAGAATCTATAAAAACCTTAACTCCTTTGTCCTCAATAACCTCATCATTCGGGTTAAGTTCTTTAGAATATTCCATTACATATGACATGCCTGCGCATCCTCCAGATTTAACTGAAACTCTCACTCCTAAAGCATCTTTTTCAGCACTAGACATGATTTCTTTAATTCTGTTTGCTGCATTTTCACTTAATTTAATTATAGGATTCATCACAAATTTAACTCCAACTTAGCAGCATCTGACATCATATCTTTATTCCAAGGCGGATCCCAAACTAGTTGAAGATCAACATCATCAATTTCCTCAACTTGCATAACTCCTTCTTTTACTTCTTTTGGTAAACTCTCTGCAACAGGACAATTTGGTGTAGTTAAGGTCATTTTAATTTCAGCTTTTTTTCCTTTTACTTGAATATCATAAATTAAACCAAGTTCATAAATATTAACTGGTAATTCAGGATCATAAACTTTTCTAATTTCATTTATAATTTTTTCTTTTATTTCCATAATATTAATCTTCTGTACTCACTTGCTTTCCATCATCTTCCATTGCAGAAATCAAAGTATGCCATGATAAAGTAGCACATTTTACTCTCATAGGATATTGTTTTACTCCTGATAGACACATTAGTTTTGTTTTATCATCTTCCTCTAAAATCGTAGACTTTAATTCAGGATTTTCTTTTATCATTCCAAGAAAATCATCTATGATCTCCTTTGCTTCATTGTCACTTTTGCCTTTAATCAAATCTGTCATTATTGAAGCTGAGGCCATTGATATTGCACAACCACTTCCTTCAAAAGAAATATCTTCAACTTTTCTTTGATTATTCAATTTTAGATAAACGTGTACATTATCCCCACATAAAGGATTATTCCCTTTCGCATCTTTGTTAAAATTCTCAGTCTTTCTCAAATTCCTTGGATTTTTTCCATGTTCTAAAATTATTTCTTGATATAATTCTTTTAAATTCATTTTAAATCAAAAATTTTTTTACATTTGTTTATAGACTCATTTAGTTGATCAAAATCACTTTTAGTATTATAGACACCTACTGATGCTCTTGCACTTGCAGGTATTTCAAGTTTGTCGTGTAATATTTGACAGCAATGGTGTCCAGCTCTAATAGCTACTCCATCTTCGTCAAGTATTGTCGCTATGTCATGTGGATGTACCCCCTCAATCGTAAACGATATCACACCGCCTTTATTTTTTGGATTACCAATTAATTTTACTGAATTATTCTTTTTTAAAATTTCTTGACCATATTCTATTAATTCTTTTTCATGTTTAATTATATTTTCAATCCCAATACTTTCTAAAAATTTGATAGACTTATCAAAAGCTATGACTTGTGCAGTGGCCATAGTGCCTGCTTCATACTTATTTGGAAGATCACCATAAGTGATACGATCTTTTTTAACTTCTTTAATCATTCCACCACCACCTTGATAAGGTGGTAATTCTTCAAGCCATTTTTTTTTTCCATACAAAATTCCAAGTCCAGTCGGTCCATACATTTTATGACAAGAAATTGCATAAAAATCACAGTCCAGATCTTGCACATCAAGTTTCAAATGTGGTGCACCTTGACATCCATCTACAACAACAATTATATCTTTTGCGTGTGCAATCTCAGTAATCTCTTTGATTGGTAGGATTGCGCCAGTGACATTCGATAGATGATTAATGGCAATCACCTTTGTTTTTGGTGTAATTTTTTTTTCAATATTTTCAATTGGAATTTCTCCATCTTCATTTATTTCAGCAAAATTAATCTTTATATTTTTTGATTTTCTCAAATAGTGCCATGGTACATAATTTGAATGATGCTCTAACTCAGTGAGTAAAATTTCGTCACCTTCATTCAAATACTTTTGGCCAAGTGTATTAGCAACTAAATTGAGGGCTTCAGTTGCACCCTTAGTAAATACAATCTCATTTTTATCTTTTGCATTAATATATTTTTGTACAGAAGATCGTGTATTTTCATATAAATTTGTAGCTGCCACTGCCAAATAATGAATACTTCTGCCCACATTTGAAAATTCTTTAGTATAGAATTCGTTTATTCTATCAATAACAACTTTAGGTTTTTGAGAAGAATTAGCACTGTCCAAATAAACTAGATCATTGTTTTGTATCTTTTCATCAAAGATAGGAAACTCTTTTTTAATATTATCTATGTTCATTTTTTTAAACCAATCATTTTTTTTAACAAATCTTTAATTTCACCATCAGTAATCTTTTCGATTACATCAAGCAAAAAACCATTTATCAATAGTCCTTTAGCTTGTTTATAATTTAGTCCTCTAGACATTAAATAAAAAATTGAATTATCATCAAGACTACCAGATGCTGATCCATGAGAACATTTAACATCATCAGCATAAATTTCTAATTCTGGTTTTGCGTTAAACTCTGAGGTTTCATCTAACAAAATTGCTTTACTTAATTGATATCCATCCGTTTTCTGAGCCTTTGAGTCTACATATATTCTTCCTTGATAAGCAGACTTTGTATTTTTTCCAAGCACACTCTTAATTAACTGATAGCTTTTTGTATTTTCAACCAAATGATTTATGGTAGTTCTTATTTCGTGCTGTTTATTATCATCTAACGAAAAAATACCATTTATAAATGCTGAAGAATATTCACCTTTTAGATTACAATTTATCTCATTTTTGAAATAATCTGAACCTGCAGAAAAAACAAAAGTTTCAGAAATACTATTTTGTTTTTGATTAATATTATTAAATGAATATTTTAAATTTTTATTCAACGACTTATCAATTTTATAATTTTTAAGAATCGCATCTCTATCCAAATTAAAATTGTAAAAAATATTCATAAAATTTTTTTCACTATCATCACTAAAGAAATCTATTAATTTTAGTGAGCTATTTTGCTCAAGCTCAAAATCTAACCTTAAATTAATATTCTTTGATTTCATTTTCTCATTGGTTAAATGATAAATGATCAAAGGTTTTTTTAATGAGTAGTCTTTTTTAATTAAAATTTTAAAATGTTTGTTACTTAATGCAATATTCAAATCAATTAATGAATTGTTGTTTTCAGACTTATCAATTGTGTAAGAGTCCTCAATTATTTCAATCTGTTTTTTATCCTCATAACTAAAGTCAATTTTTTCAACTCTTCCGTTAATAAAAATAATTTTATTATGTTCTAAATCATCAATAAAAATTGATGGATCAATCTTATTTTCAATTGAATAATCATTATAAAAGCTCAAATCTGAAATATTATTACTAATAATTTGATTTATATCTAAAAACTTCCAATTTTCTTGTTTTCTATTTGGGAAACCATTTTCAATAAATTTATTTAAGTAAGACTTTTTTATCTCAATATCTCTATTAGAAAAATTAGAAACTTCTTGAATTTTGTTAAAATCTATTTTTAATTGTTCTTTCATCTAATTAAAACTCTCATATCCTTTTTTTTCTAATTCTTCTGCAAGTTCAGGTCCACCTGATTTAATAATTCTTCCATTCATTAAAACATGAACGAAATCTGGCTTAATATAATCTAATAGTCTTTGATAATGAGTAATGATTAAAAAAGAATTTTCATTATTCCTTAATGTGTTTACACCATCTGCAACTATTTTTAGAGCATCTATATCTAAACCTGAGTCTGTTTCATCTAAAATTGAAAGTTTTGGCGCCAGCATTGACATTTGTAGAATTTCATTTTTCTTTTTTTCTCCACCCGAGAAGCCTACATTTAATTGCCTATTAAGTTTTTCTTCATCAAATTTAAGTTCCTTAGCTTTTTCTTTTACGAGTTTTAAAAACTCAATAGCATCAAGTTCTTTTTGTCCACGAGCTTTTCTAATTGCATTTAGAGAAGTCTTTAAAAAAATATTAGTATTCACCCCAGGAATTTCTAAAGGGTATTGAAAGGCTAAAAATATACCTTTGTGCGCTCTTTCCTCTGTTTCAAGTTCAAATAAATCTTTATTTTCAAATAATATTTCTCCAGATACCTCGTAACCTTTTTTTCCCGATAAAATGTTAGATAAAGTGCTTTTTCCAGAGCCATTAGGACCCATTATTGCATGAACTTCACCTGGGTTTATATTTAGTGAAAATCCTTTTAAAATTGACTTATTTTCAACATTTGCGTTTAAGTTATTAATTTTAAGCATTAACCCACGCTCCCTTCAAGACTAATTCCGACAAGTTTTTGTGCCTCTACAGCAAACTCCATCGGTAATTGCTGAAGAACTTCTTTACAAAATCCATTAACGATTAACCCAACAGCTTCCTCAGGATTTAATCCTCTTTGTTGACAATAGTGCAATTGCTCTTCACTTATTTTTGACGTTGTTGCTTCATGAGCAACATTTGAGTCAAAATTTTTGTTCTTTATATAAGGAACAGTGTGTGCTCCACATTTATTTCCCATTAAAAGAGAGTCACATTGAGTATAGTTACTAGAATTTTTTGCTTTTGAATTTATATCTACTAATCCTCTATATGTCATATCAGAAAATCCAGCACTAATACCTTTGGAAATTATTTTGCTTTTAGTATTTTTACCAAGGTGGATCATCTTTGTTCCAGTATCTGCTTTTTGATGATTATTTGTAATTGCTATTGAATAAAATTCTCCAATTGAGTTATCACCCTTTAAAATACAACTAGGGTATTTCCAAGTTATAGCAGAACCTGTCTCTACCTGTGTCCAAGAAATCTTAGAATTTTTTCCCTTACAAAGTCCTCTTTTAGTTACAAAATTATAAATTCCCCCTTTTCCATTTTCATCTCCAGGGTACCAGTTTTGAACAGTTGAATATTTAATCTCTGCATCATCAAGAGCTATTAGTTCAACGTTAGCAGCGTGTAATTGATTTTCATCTCTCATCGGTGCGGTACAGCCCTCCAAATAACTCACATAACTTCCTTTATCAGCAATAATCAAAGTTCTTTCAAATTGACCAGTTTCAGATGCATTAATTCTGAAATAGGTTGAGAGCTCCATTGGACACTTTACACCTTCGGGAATATAAACAAATGATCCATCGGTAAAAACTGCGGAGTTTAATGTCGCAAAAAAGTGATCTGTTGTTGGAATTACTTTACCTAAATATTTTTTTACTAAATCAGGATGTTTTTGTATTGCTTCTGACATTGAACAAAAAATGATTCCATGTTTTGTTAATTCACCTTTAAACGTTGTGGCTACTGAGACAGAATCAAATACCGCATCTACAGCTATTCCATTTAATCTTGCTTGCTCTTGAAGGGGAATTCCTAATTTATTATAGGTTTCTAAAAGTTTAGGGTCTAATTCATCTAAGCTCTTGGGTTTATCCTTCATGCTTTTCGGAGCCGAATAGTAATATAAATCTTGATAATCAATTTTAGGATACTTAGGTTTTTGCCAGTTAGGTTCTTTGAGAAGTTTAAATCTTTCAAATGCTTTTAATCTAAAATCCAACATCCATTTCGGTTCTTTTTTAATATTTGAAATAAACTTAATTACATTTTCATTTAGACCTTTTGGTGCTTTAATATTTTCAATATCAGTTGTAAAACCGTATTTATAATCTTTTAAATTTTCTATATCTTTTTCTCTGGTATCCATTTTATAATCTTCTTTCAAAGTTTTCTTTTACTAAGTCATCTAAACTTTTTTTATCAAAAAAATTATTAATGTGAGTTTCAAGTTCATCCCAAAGATTGTGGGTTAAACATTTTGTAGATTTACCATTGCATCCTTTTTTTGACTCTTTTTTACATTGAACAGTTTTTACTTTTTCATCTACTGCATCAAAAATATTTGTTAATTTTATTTCTTTAGCTTTCCTATTTAAAATATATCCACCTTGAGTTCCTCTAACACTTTGAACAATTTCTTTTTTTCTCAATTTTGAAAAAATTTGTTCTAAATAATCTAACGAAATGCCTTGTCTTAAAGATATATCCCTCAGAGAAACTGGATTAATTCCATCAAATCTAGCCAGATCCACTAAAGCCATTACCGCATATCTGCCTTTAGAAGTTAGTCTCATAATTCCTTATTTTACAGGGGTATATATAAACCTGACCAAAATAGTCAAGTATCATGAGTAAAAAAAAGCTAACATTTTGTCACGCAGTTGTGATAAACCTAATTTTTTTTTGAGAATAATAATCAATAACAATTATGGAAAATAAAATATTAGAAATATTTATTCCAGGACCTGCAGGTAGACTTGAAGCCAAATATTATAAGAGTAAAAAAAATACTTCACCAATAGCTTTAGTTTTACAACCACACCCTCAGTATGGAGGTACAATGAATAATAAAGTTGTTGTAGAAACTTTTCATACTTTTATGGATAATGATTTTTCAGTTTGCAGAGTAAATTTTAGAGGTGTGGGAAAGAGTGATGGAGAATTTGACAATGGTCAAGGTGAATTAGCAGATGCTGCTGCAGCTCTTGATTGGTTAGAGAGAGAAAATTTTGATAATTCTCAGTGTTGGGTTTCAGGTTTTTCCTTTGGGTCATTGATTGCTATGCAACTGTTAATGAGGAGACCAGAAATAAATAGATTTGTCGCTATCTCTCCCCAGCCAAATGTTTATGATTTTTCATTTTTGTCTCCGTGTCCAACTTCTGGGATAATGATCTACGGAAAAAAAGACGAATTGGTGCCTGTTGAACATATCAATGAACTAAATAAAAGATTAAGTGCACAAAAAGGTATTAAAGTTGAATTTCAATCAATCTCAGAAGCAAATCATTTTTTTTCAAAAAATGAGAACGCACTTTCAAAATCTCTTGATAAATACATAAAAAAAGAAACAGCTTTGTATTAAAAATTTTTGACTAAAACTCCACCAGTTACCGATTTTTGACATCTAGTCGTATTTGGAAATGAAATCGGCATACCTTTTAGTGATCTTATAGCTAAAAAAGCAAAAGCTTGGGACTCGATAAAGTCTCCATCTAATTCGTATTGATCAATTGAATTAAGATTTATATCATCAAAATTACTTTTTATACTATCTAAGAGATATTTATTTTTTCTTCCTCCCCCACATACTAACCATTTACTTTTTTGAGAATTATTCTTATTGTGAATAAAACTCATTCCATTAGAAATTAATTTAGCGGTGAAATCAGTAATAGTTGCAGCACCATCTTCTAATGAAAGTCCTTTTGCAAAAAAAATATCAAAATTTTTAATATCTAAAGATTTTTCAAAATTAGATTGTTCAGTAAAATTGTCCAAAGCTTGATTTAAAATTAGTTTATCTGTTTTTCCAGATCTTGCTACTAAACCTTCTTTGTCATACCCTTTTTTTGAATTTTTTCTCATCCATTCGTCTATCAAACAATTGCCAGGTCCAATATCACAGGCAAAAATTTTTTTCTCTAAATCTAAATTATTATATTCTATTGTAGAGGTAACATTAGAAATACCTCCAATATTAAGAATATTTATAGGAAAACCCAAATTAAATTTTTTATTTAATTCATTTGCTAAAGCATTATGAAAGATTGGTGCTAGAGGAGCACCCTGCCCCCCATTTTCTAAATCATTTTGTCTAAAATTATAAATAACTTTCTTTTTCGTTAATTGAGATAGAAGCAATCCGTCACCCAATTGTTTTGTAATTTTTTTTTCTGGAGCATGAAATATTGTTTGACCATGTAAACCAATTAAATCAACATCAGATTTTGATAATTCAAGACATTTATTAACAGCCTTAAAATGAAATAAAGTTATTTCTCTTTCTAGATCTTTGATTTCAACTTGATTTTTGGTTAAATCATCTGGACTTAAGATTTTATCCCTAATTTTAAGTATTCTTTTAGTTAATTCTTCATCATATTGAAAGTATTTATCGATTAATATTGAAAATTCTTGATTACCATCTGACTTAATTATGGATACATCTACTCCATCTGATGAGGTACCACTCATTAAACCCATTGCTGTATAAATCTCATCCATTCTTATTTTTTTTTATTAAATAATGTATATTGTGGAACTATAAACTTATGGATAAATTTTTAAAAGAATTTAAAGATAGAGGCTACTTCTATCAATGCACGAATGAAAATGAATTATCCAAATTAATAAATAAAGAAAAAATTAAAGGTTACATAGGTTTTGATTGTACTGCTGAAAGTCTTCATGTTGGAAGCTTACTTCAAATCATGTGTCTTAGACTTCTTCAAAAATATGGGCACAGACCTATTGTCTTATTAGGTGGAGGGACTACTAGAATTGGAGATCCTTCAGGTAAAGACAAAACAAGGAGAATTTTAACTGAAAAAGAAATAGATAAAAATACAAAAAATATTGAAAGAATATTAAAAAAATTTTTAAATAATAACGATCCAAAAACAAAACCTATTTTTGTGAATAATTATTCCTGGCTTAAAAATTTAAATTATATTTCATTTTTAAGAGAAATAGGAAAACATTTTACAATTAATAAAATGCTCACTTTCGAAAGTGTTAAAACTAGATTGGATAGAGAACAATCTTTAAGTTATATGGAATTTAATTATATGATTTTGCAAGCTTATGATTTTTTAGAGCTTAATAAAAAAGAGAATTGTTCCTTACAAATAGGAGGTTCTGATCAATGGGGAAACATTGTCAATGGAACAGAGCTTATAAAAAGGTATTCTAGTAAACAAGCTTATGGTTTAACTACCCCTCTTATTACATTATCCTCAGGAGCAAAAATGGGAAAAACTGAGTCAGGTGCTATTTGGTTAGATGAAAAATTATTATCATCATATGACTATTGGCAATTTTGGAGAAATATCGATGACAGAGATGTAATAAAATTTTTAAAAATGTTCACAGATTTAGATATTGAAGAAATTGATAAAATGAAAGATGAAGACATTAATAAACTTAAAATTAGACTAGCTAACGAGACAACTACTATGCTTCATGGTTTAAAAGCTGCTAAAAGTTCAGAACAAGCGGCAAAAGAAGCTTTTTCAGGAACTTCGCTTGGTTCAAATTTACCTTCAATTAAAATTAAGAAAACTGATATTAAAAATAAAATGAGTATTATAGATCTTGTGATCTTATCTAAATTAGAAAACTCAAAAAGTGAAATCAGACGTCTTATTAGAGGAAATGCAATAAAACTGAATGATGAAATTATATCTCAAGAAAATCTGATTATTTCTTATGAATTATTCAGACAAAATTATTTAAAACTTTCTGTGGGAAAAAAAAGACATTTAAAAATTGAGTTAAGTTAATTCTTTTTAATTTTTTCCAATGTTCTTGTAATAAATCTGGGTGTTAAAGTTTTGACAGGATTTACTGAAGTTTTTAAATTTTTTGGAGGACCTTTGATCTTAAAACTTACTCCAAATACTCCCTCACCGGTTTTTTTTCCAACTAATATTTCACCTAGCATAGGTAATGAACCAATAAAATTATTAATTGTTGTGGCTGGCACCAATGTGCCCTTTAAACTAATTAATTTGTTTTTTTCAACATAGCCCTCCATTAAAATAGATATTGCAGGACCAATCGCATAAATTTCTTCTATTGTCATTAAATCACCCTCATTTTTAAAATTCATTTCAAATTCCGTAAAACGTATACCTTCTCCAGATAAAATATCCGCAATACCTTGTAAGGATGCTAACGTGAGAATCTTTGTCAATATAGGTAGCTCTTTTAATTTAAAATCATAAATTTTTATTTGTGAAACAGATTTTTTTGATTTTTTTGAACTGAAAAAATCGAGTGATCCTTCATCAAAACCCTTTATAAATTTATATCTTTTTACGAAGGGTTTTGCCTCGTCAACAAACAAAGTGGTAATTTTATTATTATTATCTTTATTTATTGTGAGTTTTAGTTTTTTATTTTTTGAAAAGCTTCCAATTAAATCAGCTTTATATATTTCTTTATTTTTGATTAAAATATCACCTTTGAAATTTGATAAATAATACTCGCTATCTAAAAAAATTTTTTTTACATCAATTTTCAAATTACCGTTAATATCTATAATTTTAGTGTCTTTATCGTCATCTGATAACAAATCCTCAATTAAATTATCAGCATTAAAACTCGACCCAGTTAAAAAATATTTTTTTTTATTCCTTTTTAATCTGATTGAGTTTTTTTGTTTATCATCATCAAGATAATCTAATTCTACTTCATCTAATCTAGAAATTTGAAATTTTTCATTTAAGACTAGATCTTTTATCTTAATATAGTTTTCATCTTCTTTAAGATTAAAAGTTTCGATTACAAGTTCATTATTTCTATTTTTAGATCCTTTTAAATTTAAAATAATTGTATTTTTCTCCTTTTTTTTGTAATTCAAATAATCAACTTTAAAAGGATTGTCTTTTATTTTTAGAGTAATTTCAAAATTTTCAGTTTTATTCTTATTTGAAAAAAAATACTCTATGTCATCATTTTCATTTTGATAATTTAAATTTCCATTTCCTTGAATAGTAAAATTATTTTTTTCATATTGTAATTTTATTTTTTGATCTAAGAGAGAAATTGTTTTTTTTTGTTTAGGAAAAAATTTTTTAAATTTGAAATTATTAGGTATTATTAATTCATGAACTAGTATTACTGAATTAATTTTGAAATTTTCAAATTTAAATCCTTTTTGTATTTCAAAAGAAAAATTATTATTGGAAGTTAATGATATTTTTTCTATTTCAAAATTGGGTAAAAATGGTTTGACTAATAAATCTATATTTCTTTTATCTAAATCAGACTTTTTATGTGCAAAGGTACCATCTACAATAAAATCATCATTCCTTTTTTTTATTGATACTTTTTCTGAGGAAAATCCTATTTTATCAAATTTAAAATTAAGATCTTTAACTAAAAAATTATTTCTACTATAGTCAAAGGTAAAGTCTAATTTGCGAAGATCGTATTTTTTTAATACATTTAATTCAACATCTTTCACAAGACCATTGATCTCATAATTGCTTTTAATATTTCCATTTAAATCAAATTCTAACTTTATATCAGCAATCAAATATCCTTTTTTAATGGCTTTTTCCATTATGAACAGTTCAGGAGTATTTTGAAATGATCTTAAAAAAGAAATTAAGTTTTTTAACTCAAGAGATTTTGATGAAATCTCTAAATTTTCAATTGAAAACTTATCTTCTATTAAGGACTTTAACGAAAGTTGTGTTTTTATATTTTCAATTTCTATTTTTTTACTTTGATTTATTAAGTTAGTGCCAATTGTTTTGGCTTGAAGTTTAAATTGAAATGGATCTAAAATTAATTTTATTTCTTTTAATTCAATTTCTAAATTCTTATCAAATTTTCGAATTTTTTCTGTTATTTGACTATTAAATTTATCAGTCTCAATTCCAAAAATACTTAGATATGATATAGAAATTAATATTATTAATATTATAGTTATTAAAATTTTAAATAATATTTTCATTATGTTTGATACAGCGATTGTTCTAAAAATTCATCAATTTCACCATCTAAAATCTTATCTGGATTAGAGCTTTCAAAGTTCGATCTATTATCTTTTACTAATCTATATGGTTGTAAAATATAAGATCTTATTTGATGTCCCCAACCTATTTCAGATTTTGATGACTCAGTATTCTCATTTTCTTTTTCTTTTTTTTTTATCTCAAAGTCATAGAGTCTTGCTTTAAGCATACTCATGCATGTTTCTTTATTTTTATGTTGAGATCTTTCATTTTGACATTGAACTACAATTTTAGATGGTAAATGGGTAACTCTAACTGCACTGTCAGTTGTATTAACATGTTGACCACCAGCGCCACTAGATCTGTAAGTATCTATCCTCAAATCTTTATCTTGAATTTCAACATTGATATTTTCATCCACCACTGGATAAACCCAAATACTAGCAAAACTAGTATGACGTCTTGCACCTGAGTCAAATGGCGAAATTCTTACTAATCTGTGAATTCCAGACTCTTTTTTTAACCAACCAAATACATAATCACCTTCGATTTTAATTGTTGAGGATTTTATACCTGCCTCATCACCCTTGTGTTCACTTATTAATGTTGATTTATAATTTTTATTATCTGACCATTTTAGATACATTCTTCTCAACATATCTGCCCAATCTTGGCTCTCAGTGCCTCCGGCGCCGGCATGAATTTCTATGTAACAATCAAAAGAGTCAGACTCATTTGATAAAAAACAATTGATTTTATTTTTTTTTGCTAATTTTCTTAAATTCCTAATATTTTCTAAAACTTCATTTTGTATATTTGTGTTATTTTCTTCTATCGCAAGTTCATATAAATCACTTAGGTCTTTTAGTTGATTTAAAGAACTTTTGTAAGAACCAAGCAAATCCTCATACAATTTTTTTTCTTTAAGTATTTTTTTTGAGTTGGCCTTATCCTGCCAAAAATCAGGATTAAGAATTGTTTTATTATGACTTTGTAATTTAGAATCTATCTTGTTTTTATCAAAGATACTCCTTAACTCTTTGATTTATTTTTTCTATCTCTTTTTTATAATCTGTGTATTTATGATCCATTAATAAAACTTTAATATATTATTCGTATCTAATCTATTATTATTTGAATATAGCACTTTACCATTAATAACATTCTTGCTTTTATATGCTTCTAAAATTGTATCTTTAGACGAAAATTTTGCTTTTTGACCTGTCGTCGGGTCAATTACCATCATTGTAATTCCATCAGCAACTTTAAATGGTCGAGCGTCAGATTTTTTGATAGCTGATTCGATAAATTCTTTAAAAATTGGTAATGCTGTTTTTGAACCAGTTTCAAATTTACCTAATGGTTGTGGGTTATCCATTCCAACATATACTCCAATAACATAATTTGAAGTAAAACCAATAAACCATGCGTCAGTGTTTTTATTAGTTGTTCCTGTTTTGCCTGCAAGATTCAAATTTAAATCTCTTAATTTTTTCCCTGTACCTCTTTTTACAACACCTTCTAATAATGAGGTAATTTGATACGCTGTTTGTGAAGAAAATACTTGTTTAAAATTATTACCTACATCAGGAAAGTCTTTACTCGTATATGAAAGTTTATCACAATTTAGGCATAATCTATTTTCATTATTTAAAATTGTGTTTCCCTGACTATCTTGAACACGATCAATCAAAATTGGTAAAACTAATTTTCCTCCATTTACAAAAGCTGAATACGCAGAAGTAAGTTTTAACAAAGTTGTTTCAGCAGAACCCAACGAAATAGATAAAAGCTCTTCAGGATTTTCATAAATGCCAAGATTTTTTGAAAATTTGGCAACTTTATCTACACCCAGGTTTTGTGCAATTCTTACTGTCATTAAATTTCGTGACTTTTCCAAACCAATTCTTAAAGTTGATGGCCCGTAAAATTTTTTTCCATAATTTTCTGGCTTCCACATTTTTAGATCAGATCCTTGATCCAATACTAAAGGCGCGTCTAAAACTAATGATGAAGGTGTATAATTATTTTCAAGAGCTAAAGCATAAACGAATGGCTTGAATGCTGAACCGGGTTGCCGTAAAGCTTGTGAAGCTCTATTAAATTCACTATTTCTAAAACTAAATCCACCATTAAGAGCAACAACTCTTCCTGTGAAAGGGTCCATAACAACAATACCACCATTAATTTTTGGCAACTGTTTAAGGCTAAACTTATTATTTCTTATATTTTTAACATAGACTACATCTCCGACTTTAAAAAGATCATCTAATTCTTTTTTAGTCCAAGAGATATTATTATAATCAATAATTCCTTTTATTTTATCTTTTGTCTCTATTTGTAAAGAAAATTTAGAAATTTTTTTTATTATTGCAAT
>QCDD01000003.1 GCA_003281045.1 Pelagibacteraceae bacterium AG-349-L23
ATTGTATTATCTTTTTCATTTCGATTAATCACTTGATGGAAAATTGAATAATCATCTAAGTTATCTGTTAGTTGAACTAAATTCTCCCACAATGAGTTCGTTTCAATTGCTTTTTGTAATTCCTCCTCTTTCATCAGTGGAGAAGTGACCACTCTTATAATTGCACTAGTAACCGGTATTGAGATCGCAACATTATTTACATCTATTTTAGACTTTTGTAATGCTAAACCAAGTTCCGTTGTAACTTTTTCAGCATTTTCAAGAACACTACTTTCATCCGGAATTTCTATTGGATGAGAATAAAATTTATCTAACACCCATTGATTTGACTTGTTTGTATTTATTTGGGCAAGTCTTATCTCTTTATTAGTTAACTCAACGCCAATAACTTCTTCTCCTTGAACAGAAGATTTACCAATTTTTGATTTAAAAAATTCTAATGCTTTGTTAAAAGGATTATTCCGTTTCTTTTCTGGTGATTTGGGAAGTTTAATTCCTTTTAATGAAGGTTTTTTAAATTTTAAATTTTTTAATTTACCAAAAATATTTGAAACTTTACTTTTTGATTTTTCTTCAGTTGTTTCCTCAACTTTTTCCGCGACTTCATTGTTAATAGTAATATTGTTTTCAACTACACTTTCATCTTTAGGAAGAACAACTTTTTGCTCATCAGTTTTAGTATCTGAAGTTTCATCTTTAACAGCTGTGGTTTGAACAGGAATTATTTTTTCTTCGACGTTCGTATTCGTTTCTGGTTGATTTTGTAATGGAGTTGGGGTTTGTTCTGCAGCCTCAGCAATTTTTTTTAGTTTTTCACTTTCTGCTTGAACATCATCAAACCATTTTTCTAAAATCGGTATTGCCTCATCTAGGTTTGTTGTTCCTGAAGAGGAAATTTTTTGTTTTCCATCAATATAAAGTCTTCCAACCCAATTTTTAGATTTAAGTTCACCTTTGTATTTGTCTTGTCTAACGTAAATATGAAGTCTTCCATCCTTTTTGTGAATAACTTGGTGAGTAGATCCCTCATTCTCATCCTTTTTTTCTTCAGACGCATCAGAGATATTGGTTTCGTTAGTATTTTGATTAATATTTTCATTTTCACTCTGAATTTTTTCATTATCTAGGTTTTGTACATCTTCAGGTTGATTTTTATCTTCAATTTTAGATTGATTTTCAGATCCAGATTGATTTGGATCATCATTTAGAATTTTTTTATCTTCGTCTTGATCACTCATATTAAAAAATAAATATTTTCTCTAACACAATTTACGAATCTCTAACACAAAAATCATATTTAGTCTAACACAAAATAAAATATTATATGTTCAAAATGAGCTTTTTATTAAAAAAGTAAGGAAAATCAATACTTTTTGACTTATCTTATTTTTTTTTAAAATAAAGTAAAATATTTTAACTCTAACACAAATAAGAAAATTTTATTGTGTTAGAGTAATTTGGGATTGTGTTAGAGTTAAATTTTTTTTTTAAAATTTAAAAAAGTCAATAAAATCAACAATTTTAGTATTTTCGAAAATTTGTGTCAATTTGTGTTAGAGTTTTAAAACTTTGTGTTAGAGTAAAGAAAAAAATATTAATTTTAATCTGCGCAACCCAATTATTAATATAAAAATTTTTATAAATGAATTTTTTTTATACTTTCAACCTTAAATTGATTAGCTTTATTCAAAATTTTTGATTTTTTTCTATTTTAGATTGTATTTTTCTAAAAAAATTAAATTTTTTTAAAAATCTTTTAAATTTAATCCTAATTAGGATTTCCTTTAATGTCTGTTGTCAATTCTTGATAGATCATAACAGAAATTGTATTTAAATTACTTATAACTCTTTCATAATCCCATGAAAGATCAATATTATTACAATTTAGTTCTTTAAAATAGTAAACTTTACCTAATTTAATTTCTGGTTTTATTTCTGCAGCAATAATATTCATTTCATTTGTTTTTTTTTCAATGACAAAATTATATCTGCATACATTAGTTGTAGCCCAATATAAAACAGAAGTAATAACTATTCCAATAAGTATCATTATTTTTCCGATATTAAACATTTATTGATGCACACTATAGTCCATCAACTACAACAATAGTTAAATCATCTTTTTGTATTCGACCAGATTTAATAATATCTTCGACAATCTTGTTTAACCTTTCATAATTAGGAATAGGTTGGTATTTTTTAATATAATTTTTAAATCCATCTGACTCTAACATGTTTCCTTTTGTATCTTTTATTTCCGTAATACCATCAGTAAAAATATACATCGAACTATTTGAAAAATTAATTTTTGTTTCTTTAAATTTAAACTTTGGAGCAATACCTAATGGTGGACCAGCTTCTTCAAAATTAGAAAAATTACCTTCATTGTCATATATTAAAGGTGGTTCATGTCCTGCATTAGCTAAAGTAAGTTCTTTTTTTTTGCTATCGTAAATTCCAATCAACATTGTTACAAACATTCCTCTTGATGTTGTTTCACATATTTCAGAATTTAAAATATTTAAAAGTTCTGCTGCAGAAAAATTTGTTTTGCTTAAGCATCTATAAAGACTTGATGCCTTTGACATAAGTAAAGAAGATTTAATTCCTTTACCAGACACATCTGCAACACCAAAACCATAAACTCCTTCTGTAAGCTCTGCAAAATTATAAAAATCTCCTGAAACTACTTTAGCTGGAATATTTATTCCTGCTATTGGAAATTTTTCTTTTTGGTTTTGAGATAGTAAAGTTTTTTGTATCTCACCAACAATTTCTATTTCTTTCTGCATTCTATTCTTATCAACAAGATCTTTTGCCATTCTTGCATTTCTAATTGCTAATGCAGCAGGTCCAGATAAAGTTTCCAAAAGTTTTCTATCATTCTCTTCAAACAATTTATTATTTGTTTTTTTATTTAAACAATGAATAACTCCTATACACTCATCTGATACTATTAAAGGAGAACATAAAACAGAATACGTAGTAAAATTTGTTTTATTATCCAAGTCAAAATAAAATTCAGCAATTTCTCTTACATCTTTTCTTACATCACCTACTCTTATACATTTTTTTAATACTACTGCTTTGCCCATTACACCTTGAGTAATAGGAATTTCAAAATCTTCTAGATATGCTTGATGTTTAGATGCAATACATTGAAAAGACTGGTTCTTATCATCAATTAAAAAAATATTCGCAGCTTGTGCGTTTATTCTTTTAATAATTAATTCTAGAGAATTACTTAAAGTTTCTTTTAGATCTAACGACTTAGCTAGATCGTGATTCATTTTCGTAACTAATTCTAAATCTTTACTGGTAGTATCGTCTACTTTAGTTGTTTCCTTTTTTTTCGCGCCAAAAAACATGTTATTTATAAATTGATATTCATTAATTTTTTGATAATTTTGATTATGATGGAAATCATGATTCATGCGCCAAATTTCTATTTGCACATAGCTGATGCGATGTTGTTTATACAATATTGCATCGATGGACTCATAGAATTTTCCTCCCAAATTAAACTATAAATTGTGTCCTATATTATAGTATTTATCCTCGGAAGTATATGGGGCAGTTTTAGTAACGTATGTATTCACAGATTACCCGATAATAAGAGTGTTTCCAGAGGTAGATCATATTGCCCAAGCTGCAAAAAACAAATTAGATGGTATGACAACATTCCAATATTCTCGTATGTATTCTTAAAAGCTAAATGTAGAGACTGCTCAGCCAAGATAAATGTTAAATATCTTTTGGTAGAACTTATCTGTGCATTGAGCTTTGTATGGTTTTTTTATTTATTCGGCTTATCGCTTACAACCCTTCTTTTTTTTATCTTATCTATTTTCTTCATCATCATATTTTTCATTGATCTTAAACATTTTATAATTCCAAATGAGCTAACTTTTCCATTAATGGCAATAGGGTTGTTAAAAAGTTTCGATCCAAATTTAAATCAGTATCTATTTCCAAATTTTTTAAATTCACTAATAGGAGGTGTTGCTGGTTATATAATTATATGGATGATAATTTTTATTTATAAAAGATTAAGAAATAAAGAAGGTATGGGTTTGGGAGATGCTAAACTTTTGTCAGCTATTGGTTTTTGGTTTGGGTGGATATCAATTCCTTTTATATTATTTTTTTCATCCTTTATCGCTTTAGTATTGGCAATACCAAGTTTGATAAATAAATCCAAAAATTTGTCATCTCAAATTCCTTTTGGACCTTATCTTATATTAGGATGTATATTATATTTATTATTACTTGAAAAAATTATTTTATATTTAAGTTAATAATAAAGATTTATTTCTATTCAGAATTTTTTTAAAAACCACTATCTCTCCATCCACCTTTGTTAGATAAAATTTCTCCTGGCACTGAGAAAACAGAGAATAAAGTACTTTCATCTTCAGAGGGACCAGCAACATTGGCAAAGAGTTTATCACCAAACACAACTAACTCAGACAGCACACCTTCACTTACATATGCGCAGGCGTTCAAACCAGGATTGTTTATATCCCCTGGGGTTGTAAGTTTTAATCTAGATGAACTATTCGTTCCACATTCATCATCGGCAGCACAAATGAATGAATGCCCTTGAGCACATGGAGCAGAGCCTGGTGGTGGCTGGTATATAGGATAATAAACTATTCCTTTAAATAAAGTTGGTGGTGCTGATGCTTTTCTGAAAGTTCTTGGGGATAAGAAAGCATTATTTTGATTTTTTTCTAAATGAATTACCCAAGCATCGGCTGTCTCTGGTATAGGACAATTATCACCACTTTGATCTCCAGAAACATTAATACAATTAAATGCGTTTCCAACGTTACTTGCTTTATCAGCTCCTTCATGTGCCAATTGTAAAAAATCAGGATTTATTTCCATTGGTTCGAGTCCAGGATTCATTACAATTTTTGGAACTTTTACTCCATTTAAATGTTTCCAATATGGAAAATGTTTATCTTGGACACCATATAAAATATTATCTAATTCAGAATCTTTTCCCCCTAAGTCAATAAAGTTTCCTGTTGAGCCAAATAACCAAAAAGATTTATCAGTTACTCCCAATCCAGCTTCCATTGAAAAAAACGAATATCTTGAATTTTCTCTTGTAGCATTTAATCTAAAAAGAGTTGTTTGATCATATAATTCTGTTATACCAGACACTAATCTTCCATCGTCATTTAATCCTTTGGTATTATTGGTCAAATTTATTTTTGTTATTTTACCCTCAAGATCATTTACATAAACTAATGCACCTCTCCAAGGAACTCCTGGTGCAGTATCTGGAGTAATTATCACTGGTGCAGCAGGTATAGCATTAGGAATGTTACTTCCATTATTTGTTTCAACCAATACATCCCCTGATAAAATACCATTAGGTGTTGTATCTACTATATTTATTGGACCTCCATTAATTTCAGAACCATAAATTCTGCCAGGCATACCATCCATATGACCCTCTAAATCGATGACAAACAAAGCTGATCCAGCACAAGCATCCCCTTTTGACATACCAGCGCCCATAATCGCAACATATCTATCTGTTCCAATATTTGATGAACCAGAACTTGATGGCATTCTAACAATTTTTGGAGTAGACCATGTCTCTCCCAGCCTAGAATAATCGTACGCTGGGTCTATACCTGACCCTCCAATGCACGCCCTAACACTTATATCATCTGATAACGTTGGCTCTTCGTCAGATGGATTAGCATTAAAAACTTGCTCATTTTTAAACTCAATTTTCAAAACAGCCCCTCCAGAACCATCATCAGACATTTGTGCACTTGAAATACTAATAGGTTCAGGTACACCATTATTTAATTTCACTGCTCCTAAAACTGTTTGAGGAATTTCTGCACCAGTTGGATAATCTAAAACAAGATCGGGGAAATAAAAAGTTCTACCTTTATAACAAGAAGCTGTTCCATTGGTTCTAAAATCAGTTGCTGTACTACATGGCGCTATATCTGTAAGCGCATTAGCGTCATAATCAGGGTCACTCGCAGGTAATTCTGTTTTTTCTCTAGCGTCATTATAATTATCTGTAGCCACCTCTCCCTCGGCAGAATTCATTAAATTCGATGAGGTAGAATTATATTCAATAGCAGATATTCTTCCAAGCACATCGGCAACTAGCACTCTATTGTTTATTTTATCATTAAATACTGAAACCATATGAATCGGGCCTCTATTTCCTGATGGGATCGGATCTGTTACATCAAGTAAAGAAAAACCTGCTCCACCTCTTCCATAAGGAACAAACAATAAAGTACGCCAACTTCTACTGCCTTCTAATTCTCCTCTAAAATTATATCCCCTAATAAATGCATCGTGTATTACAGGAGAGCCATCAACTCCAAAAATTGGGTTCGTTCCACCCCCAGAAGATTTATCATATTCTGGATTTATTATTTGTGGAATTTTTGCTGCAACAAAAGGAGGTATAAAGCCCCATATCTCTTCACCACCTAGATACCCACTTCCTTCTTTAGCTGCAATTGCATGAAGTATTCCTGAGTTTGCCCCTGCATAAATTACATTTTGTCTTTTTGCTTGTTCCACTTTAAAGCGCGCATAACCTCTTGTTGACCTATGATATGCCTCTTCATTAAAAGATTTAAAATCAATATTCATGTCTGGAGGTCCTACCTCTACAAGTTGCGAATGATATACGTCACCCATTACATGGTCTCTGACTTCACTAACAACACAATCGCCATCATAATCAAAATAATCATTACCTTTCATAAAATTAATCAAACCTATAATTTCATCACCCTCAGTGGCGTCACTACCAACATCAGAACAATTTGACGTACTAGTATGATAATCATCAACTTCATATCCCAATAAATTGAATAAATTTGTTATTGCTGTTGATTGATCTTGAGTAAAGTTATCCCAGTTTCCAAGATACGGAGCTCCTGGCATAGCGGTCCAAATATTTCTATTATCATCTGCACCACCTGGTGTTGATTGAAGTCTGATCATTAATGATGAGTCCCAGTTCTTATGTGGATTTCCAGGTAAAGTATTATGCTCAACACAATCCTCATTAGTATCAGGACACTCAGCAGGGCTAATTAATTTTTTACGCAAAATTCTACCTTGCCACTCACCAAATTGTTCGTAACCAAATTGTGCTTGATATAAAGATCCACCTTCCTCGATTGTTGCTGTAATTGATGGTGCAGTGAACGCTAATTTATCAGCAATAATTTGCCGTATCTTAGCAGTTAAAACAGTTTTTAATCTTTCAGGTGTTCTGGCTACAATTGCTCTTTCACAATCCTCATCATCAATACATTCTTGTGCAGTTGTTCCAGCTGCCAGTGTACTAGTGCCTATTCTTGAAAGTTCATGAAATCTATTTAAACTTGTACCATTAATTCCACCTCCATAAGCCACATAAAGAGATTTTACCCCTTGTTCTCTTAATCGTGCCATTCTTTCAGCAGCGTAGCCATTTTGATTATCACCGAGCAGCCCAGTGTTCCTCATGGCCCCATCTCCAATTACAATTACATAATTAATCTGACAATCAGCATCAGGTTTTAAGATTTTTCCTCCAGCATTTTGGTCATTAAAATAATCTTCAGCAATTTGAGAAAAAGCATTTGCATCCGTACCCCAGGCCATTCCTAAAGGAGCCATTACATCCATAATTTGATCAGATCCCCTTGGGCTTACGGCTACATTTAAACACGAGTCTCGATTACATTGTATACTTGTCCCCTCTGGATGATCTCCATTCCAGCCTTGATAGTAAGTACAATCATTAGTTCTATGACAATGACGCCCTCCCATAGCGGCAGTTCTTGAACGACCATGTTCACCAGCGTTCCAATGACCAAAGCCAAAATAAGCGCCCGTTGTCAATGTAGTGTCGTTAACAATTGCGTTAATTGCAGATTTTACTCCATCCCATCTTCTAATTCTTGGTCCCCCCATTTGTTGAACCCAAGTTGTATTTCGAGCAACAGCGGTGAATTTATCTTCATGAAATTCATCTATGTAACCCCTAGCGGTTCCTGTTAACAACAGGTATCTATCATCAGCTGCATTATAACCTATGCCAAGAGCATGTGGTTGATTAAAACCCACATTTTCAGCATCGAAAGCATTTGCGGTTCCCTCATTAGACAGATTTGTTCTTGAACCTGAACCTACTGAGGTGATGATTGTACAAGAATTGGTCGTAGAGTTTGATATTTGAATTTTTTGTATTGCGTGAGAAAAAACAGAAGTAGTATAAACTATACTACTATCTGACGGTGAAACTTCCACACCAAAAGGAATTGCTAATTCAGAAGTTAAATTTGGGGCATTTGATGCAGTACATTGTCTTTGTCGAGTTCCTAGAGTAAATGCATCACCGCTTTGAGTAAGAGCATATCCTTCAAGATTATTTTCTAATCTATTAGAAAAATAAACCATGGTACCCTCGTTATTAACACTGAGTCTTCCTGCCCATCGTACAACACCTCTTGTATCGGTTATATTTTGTTCATTACATACAAAAGTTTCAAGATTACATGACATAAAGAAACCAAAAGCTCTTCGACCACCGCCTGCTGCAAATAAGTAAGGAACACCTCCAATCTCCTTTATGTCAAAGCCGTTATAATTCATGCCACCAGGTGCTCTTAAGGCAATTAAACATCTTCTACCATCTTCTGAAAAGCCAAATATATAACCTCTGGTATTTCTCTCCTGACTATGAAAAAAAATTACGCTCTCATCAAAGCTGACAGAGTCTAGGTCTTCTACAAACTCTACATGAGCGGCTTTTCTCTGTCTTTGAAGACGACGCCCGGTATGGTTGCCCATATCATTGAATTGTGTACATCCTACTCTTGGGATTGCCCTGATAGGTCTAAATGAATTATCTCTTCTCCCATTAGCAGTGTACCTTATAATTGCACCTGCAGTTCGTCGTGAATATTGTGAAAATAAAATTCTATTTTCTGAGTCGTAAGCAACCCCTGCAACTGGGCCAATACCATCGCCTCCAATCCACTTTCCCATGCTGGCAGAACTATCAACTAAAAATAATATATTAGCAGCAACATCACCACCACCTGCACCAGGTGGTACAGGTTTTGCATTCACATTGCTACTAAATGATAACAAAAATAACAAAGATAAAATTTTTAAATGTTTCATCATTTTCTATCCCATGACCTCAATTACTTCTTCACCTGTAGTATAATCCATCATTTGTGGATTAGTAATTTCAAGAATTTCAAAAATTTCATCTCTAATATTTATTTTGCTATACATTATTACCAGATTACCTAAGCTTAAATCTTTGTAACCCACCCAATTTTCTTTCTCAGCTTCACTGCCAGGATCACTAATATTATTTTTCACAAAGTTATAGATTTCATTTTTTATTTCACTATCTGTTGAAATTAAATTTATTCCCGCAACTTTAGAGTCGTAGATTATCACTTCTAAATCAGTATTTTCTAAATTTGAGTTTTCACAATAATCTGCTGCATAGGCCTGGTATTTTGCAGAATGACCTTTTTCAAAAAGCTCAGATTTATATAGCATCAAAAATTCAAACGTATTTTGCGCATCTCGCACGGGTGTGCCTATATCAACTGACAATAAAGGGCAAGCAAAAGAAGAGCTTGAAAAAAATATCAAAAATAAAATTTTTAAAAAAAAATTTTTCACCATAAAATTATAAATTTATATAAATATTTTTTCAACATTCTTACATGCTCATTTTAAGCTTTTAACTCATTATTAATGGGATAGAACTATAAGTGTTTCAAGAGGAACAATTATTTCTGGATTGTTTGGGTCATTTATGTCACCCATCATGCCGCATCCATAAATTTTATAGGCTGTGCCTTTTCTTTGGGCCGTGCCTGATCCTTTTTTCAAACTTACACCAGTGCCTTTATATTCAGAGGTGCCAGAGCTAACTGAGAAAAATTCATAATAATATCTTCTAATACTTTCTTGTTCTCGATCGAGAGCATCTTGATCATCAATTGAGGAGTTAATTGCTAATCCGGCATTACCATCATTGAAAATCGGGAATAATAAATCTAAAAAACTTTGTTCTCTTACATGTTCAACTGCTCTAAAACTATCATCATTTCTACTCAGGTTTCTAAAACTTCTGTAGCAAGGGGTCGATTGATCTAAAAGATTATCTTCAGTTAGTAGCTGGTTTTGTGGAAATATTCTTCCATCATAATCTCTATTTCCAGTGCCAACATTAATCGGACCCAGCATTTTATTGATTAAACTTTTTTGGGCTTGCAGTAAAGCAGTTTCAGCGACATAAAAAGTTTGCTGGTACTCATCACTACTATTATTACTTTGATGATCGGATGAAGCTATCACAATTAAAGCACCGCCCATTAAAGACATGGCTAATAACAAAACTAAAGACAATACTAACGCGAACCCCTTTTGTTTATCATTTTTCATCAAAAAGTTTCTCCAATATTTCTCGTATGAACTGTTACAATAACTGAGTCTCTTAGCTTTTTATCTTTTCCATCGGCAATTAAACTATTTCTATCCGTACCACCTAATCCTAAAATTGTTCTAGGTTTATCTGTTGTGGCTGCGTCTCTATAAAAATCTTCTTTTGATACCCAGGTCAATCGTATATCCACGCCTCGAATATCTTGGAGCCTATCTCTAATTCCTACATGTTCTGGAGCTGGAAATCTGCCAGAAGAATCTTGTATTACCTTTCCATCTTTATCAAAAGGTATGAACTCCATATCGTCGATATAATTTCTTACCATCACTCCTGGGGTACATTCATTACAATTAGTAAGCCACAATCCTCTAGTAATCGAATTTACATCTGTGGAGTCATCACCAACTCCACTCCCAACTATACCACCGGCATTGGGATCTCTACCAAGACCAAATTGATTTTCTAAATTGAACAAATTTCCTGCTCCGAGAGGATCATTTCCACCATCATTTTGTTCAGGAGGTGGAGTTGCTTGTTCGAATAGGTCACATCCATTTCTTGGCTGAGAATAATGTTCTACTCTTTTATAAGCGGCAAAACCACCTGAGCCGTTTGGTAAAGCATAATAAGTTATTCTATATTTTTTATAAGGTTGTTCTCCATCACGGAAGTCATTTTGATTAAAATCTTCATATACAATTTGAATTTGATCACAGCAATTACTTCCTGTATCTACCGTAGATCCAGTCACGTTAGTATTGTTGGTTGATAGTGAAGTAGTTGTGTCTGAGACAATTCCAAAACCTAAAGTATTTTTTCTAATTACTAATGCATTATGGCTTTCGAGTGGGTTGTCAAATCCATTATCAAAATATAAGTAACTATTTTTTGGTAAAGCAATCCCCGAGCCATTATAACATTCTTGTGTTCTAGATGCATATTGAGCTATTTCATGTGATCCAGCATAATATTTAAATCCTGCCATACGAACATCTCTCATTAACATTGTAACTATATCTCTGCTTGCTCTACTAATTTTGGCTTTGTCACTTACTTGTGAGTATGATTGATTGACAACCGAATATGATGTGTAAACTGCAGCCATCATGATTGTAGTAATAACGATTCCAATCATGATTTCGATTAAAGTTAATCCAGCTATATAATTTATACGATATTTCATTGCTTTAACTCAAAATCACTTTGAAAATATAAAAATTTTCTTTTTTTTCCGTTATTCAAATTAAATTGTACTCTACCGATATACATGACCTCATCCATGACGTAAGGTTGATCTACACTACCATTATTATCAATATCAGTTTGTTGTGCATTGACTAATCCATCTACCTGACTCCATCTACTAATTACTTTAAAAACTCTGAAATTTCTTGTTTCATTACGGCCAGCACAATTTAAATAATCTTTATTATTTAGTAGGGCCTGCCACTTATTTGTTTTTATTTGAAAACTATTGTTAGCATTATTTGCATCTGAATAAATTTCACCATTATTATTGGTTCCTCCAGTATTGCTTTGACAAAAATCAGAATTGAATTCATTTTGAGATACTAAATTTGAAAAATTATCATTAGCAGAGGTATTATTTTCTGCTGAACCAATGACATCCTCTACAATTACATTTGTTAAATAGTTTGCTTTGGTTCTTTCACCTGAAACAAAAATAGACTGAATTGAATAATTTGTCATTTGCAATATAGCAACGAAACCGATACCAACGATTGCAGTTGATATCAAAGCCTCTAAAAGTGATAATCCAGATATTTTCTTATTTTTTTTTTTAATCATATTTATATTTTGGTGCACCATTATCACATTGCCATATCTTGTCGCCAGAGCCATCCCTATCAAATTCATTGACATACCTACTCGTGACAACATTTCCGAATCTATTCCAATGAACTCTGCTCAATGCTACCTCATCGTCAAGTCTTGTAGGAGCATCTGGACAAAGATCTCCTTCAACTGCTGCAGGAAAACCTATTCCACAAATTGGTGTTATATTAGATCGCCTACAAATATTTATAAAATTATAAGGAACACCTGTAGTAGGATCAAAAGCAAGAGCGTCGGATCCCTCATAAAATTTTCCGTTTTTTGCAAAACAAACTGCCGCTGCTCTTTCCCCAAAAAAATTTGTAGTCACATCCTTTAGTTCAATTGTATAAACAGCATTTTTTATTTCATTGCTTGTACTTAGATTGTCAGTATCCCAGTAATTATCATCACTACTAGAATTTCCTGCAGCCGTATCACATCTTTCACTGGGCGCAGTATTCCAGGCATCAGCGCCATCATTCATTTTAGTTACTAAACTTGCCATAGTCATTCCACGTGATTCTATTATTAAAGTGTCCGCTGTATTTGAAAAAAGTACTTGCACATACGCAAAGGTGCCTCTCTCTGTTTGAACTATAGCGTTTCTTACTAATGCCGCAACCTCTTTAACTGCAGCTCTGATTTTTCTTTCTTTATTCCATGAGGAAAAGTTTGGATAAGAAATAGCAGATATAAATCCAACAATTGCAATGACCACAATTAATTCTAAGAGATTAAATCCTTTATTGTTCTTTACCTGCCCCAGCATCTATCTTTCCAGCTTTAACTAATTCTTCTAATGATTTTGCCATTGTAATCATTCCATCTTTTACTGCTGTTTGCATGATGCTTGGGATTTGATGAATTTTCGCTTCTCGGATTAAGTTTTGAATTGGGGCTGTACACTTCATCACCTCGAAAGCACCACAACGGCCTTGACCATCTTTAGTTTTAAGAAGTCTTTGAGTAACTACCATTTTTAAAGATGTCGAAATTTGAGCTCTGATCTGTGCCTGTTGCTCAGGCGGGAATACATCGATGATTCTATTAATTGTATTTGGTGCGCCACTAGTATGTAGTGTACCAAACACTAAGTGACCTGTTTCTGCTGCAGTTAATGCAAGAGAAACTGTTTCTAAATCTCTCATCTCTCCAACCAGAATAACATCAGGATCCTCTCGCAGTGCCGCTTTTAAAGCACTCGCAAAAGTTTGTGTTTGTTTTCCAACCTCTCGATGAGAAACAATGCTTTTTGCATCCTTGTGAATAAATTCAACTGGATCCTCTACAGTAATAATATTTGCAGTCCGGGTCTTATTAATCTCATTCACAATTGCAGCAAGCGTAGTTGATTTTCCTGATCCTGTTGGTCCTGTAACTAACACAAGGCCTTTGTGCATATCAATGATGTCATAAAGAACTGGTGGTAAATCAAATTGTCCCATTTCTGGTATGACACTTTCAACTCTTCTGAGCACTGCTGCAGGTCCATTGATAGTTTTGTAAAAATTTGCCCTAAATCTTAAACCACTAAGCGTAACTGACGAGTCAAGTTCATGAGTGTCGTTAAATCTTTTCATTTCTACTTCATTACAATTGGTCGATATTAAATCTTGGAGATCCTGTGCTTTTACCATGACCTCTGGAACTTTGTGAATTTCTCCTGTTTGTCTAAATGCTAATGGCCAACCACTTCTAATGTGGAAATCTGATATTTTTTTATTATTTTTTGCTAATTCTTCTAATTTTTCAAACATGCTAAATTTTATCTATAATTTTTAAAAAAAACAATATTTAGTTATCCGATAGCGACCAAAATAGGTAATTATCTAGTATATAAAGTAATATAATATCCATACAATTAAGGAATATTCAAAAAAGTTTTTGGAAAAAATTAATTGTTTATCAGTAAATTTTGACTTTAAAAATTTACTAAGAAACAGAAATCCTAGATGTACAATTACTACGGAAACCACAACACCAATTAAAGTGTATTGAAGAGAAAAATTTTTATATCCGTAATAAATTGCTACCAAAAAAGTCAACCAAGAAACTTTGGAAATAAATATTTTAAAGATTAAACCAGTTTTTTTACTAAAAATAGATTGTGTTTTAATTAAAGAATATGACCATGTAAGACCAATTAAAAAACTTATATACTTTAAAATCATTGGTTTTCTTTTTCATGAAAAACTAAACAAACACCATTATTACAATACCTTTTGCCTGTAGGTTGAGGGCCATCATCAAAGATGTGACCATGGTGAGCGTTACAATTTTTACAATGATACTCTGTTCTAGCATAACCGATTAAGTGATCAGTTTTAGTCTCAAACACATCTGGTAAAGATTGATAAAAAGATGGCCAACCCGATCCACTTTCATATTTTGCTTTTGATTCAAATAGCTTAATGCCACAATTGGCACAATGATAACTCCCCTCTCGTTTTTCATTGTTTAATTTGCTACTGCCAGCACGTTCTGTACCATCCTCAAACATTATCAATTTTTGTTCAGCAGTAAGATTCGGGTTCTTTTTTGTCATTTAACTAACTTAGCACAAGATTGATGTAAAATAGAATGTAATTCCACAAGTTTTTTAAAATCTTTATTATAACCACCACCAAGTACACCACACAAAGGTACTCCTTGTGAAAAGAAATTTTGAGTGACCATTTCATCTCTTTTTTTTATTCCTTCATCTGAAATTTTTAATTTACCTAATCGGTCATTGTGGTGAATATCGACTCCAGCAATATAAAAAACAAAATCAAAATTTTCATCGTTTAATTGATTTAAATAGAAATCAAGTATCTTTATATATTGAGCATCCTCCATATTATCATCAAGCTCAACATCAAGATCACTGATAGATTTTTTAGCTGGATAGTTTGATTTTGAATGCATGCTAAAAGTAAATACATTTTGATTATTTGCGAAAATATCTGCATTGCCATTTCCTTGGTGCACATCTAAATCAACTATTAAAATTCTTCCAGCTAATCCACGATCCAATAAGTATAGAGCTGCAACTGCTACGTCATTGAATACACAATAACCAGCACCTCCATCATAATTGGCATGGTGACTGCCACCTGCAGTATTACATGCAACACCATTTTTAATTGCAAGCTTTGTAGCTAACACTGTTCCACCAGTTGCAACTAAAGATCTTTGAATAACACTATCCACTAATGGAAATCCAATTTTCTTGATCGTATTTTGGTCTAATGTTTTATTTTTAACATCCTTAATATATTTTTCTGAATGAGCTCTTTTTAATGTTTCTTCAGAGCATGCATATGGTTGATGAAATTTTGTAACTATTTTTTTATCAATTAAATATTTTGCAAGTTCTCCAAATTTATTAATCGGAAATTTATGGTCATCACCAATTTTTGCAAAATAATCCTCGTGATTAACAACTGATAAATCCATAACTATTTAATCACACGGATTGGCTTCCCACTTGCACAAGCTTCGAGTGACTCTATCATTTGACTATAATAGACATTATAATTTTCCGCAGTCACATATCCTAGGTGAGGGGTTAATAAAGCATTAGGTAAAAATCTTAGTTTGTTATTCTCTGGCAAAGGTTCTTTTTCATAAACATCAAGTCCTGCACCTGCAATTACATTTGTAGATAAAGCAATAATTAAATCATCTTCATTAATTATTGGACCTCTCGAGGTATTGATCAAAAAAGCAGTTTTTTTCATTTTATCTAGTTCTTTTAATGTAATACAATTTTTATATCTTTCACCACCCTGTACGTGAATTGATAAGAAATCAGAATTTTTAATTAAATCTTCTTTAGTGCAAGGTAAAACATCTAACTCTTTGCATTTATCAAGACTAAGATTTTCACTCCAAGCCATTACTTGCATACCAAAAGCTTTACCTATCTTTGCAACTTGAGAACCAACTTTTCCAAGTCCAATTAATCCAAGAATTTTTCCTTTGAGCTCAACACCAACTGTGGTTTGCCAATAACCCTGATACATATTATCTATTTCCTCTTTAATATTTCTGGCTAATCCAAGAATTAAAGTCCAAGTTAACTCTGGAGTTGGATTTAAATTACTTTCTGTTCCACTTACTATAATTTTTCTTTTTTTGGCAGCATCCAAGTCTATTGATTTGTTTCTTAATCCACTGGTAATTATAAATTTTAGCTTAGACAAATTTTCTATTATGTTTTTGGTTATGGGAGTTCGTTCTCTCATCACTAATAATGCCTCAAAATCAGCCAATTTATCTATGACATCAGCTTCATCCTCAAATGGCTCACTAAAAATTTTGATTTCATATTTTCCTGCAAGTTTTTCAAGATCAACAAATTGTTGAGAAACATTTTGATAGTCGTCTAATATTGCAACTTTAAGCATTTTTAATTTCTTTATTTGATAAAAATAAACCTAATATAATTAAAATTGCCCCAATCAAGTGAAAAAATTGAAACTGCTCATTATAAAAAAATATCGCCATCAAAGTGCTAAATAATGGGATTAAAGATAAAAATATTCCAGCTCGATTTGCCCCAATGATTGAAACAGCGCCAGCCCAACAATAGTAAGAGCCAATACTTGGAAATATTGCAACATAAGCTAAAATATAAAAAAAATTACTACTCATCTCAATAATTTTGCCTTGTGTCATATCTAAAATAAATAGAGGCAAAAGAAACATTAATCCAAATGTGCAAATTATATGGACAAGAGCAAGTAAAGATACTTCAAAGGTTCTTTTTCTCAAATATGCAGAATATATTCCCCAAGCAATAATTGCTCCGACCATAAATAAATCGCCTTTGTTAAAATTTAAGGTAAGTAAAATATTTAGATCAAGTTTAGTAATGATAGCTAAAATTCCTAAAACTGAAATGACTAGTCCAGATATTTGAAAAATATTTGTTTTTTCAATTTTTAATAAAAAACAAACTAAAATTATTGTTACAGGTATTGCGGTATTAAAAAGTGATGCATTAATTACTTGCGTGTAATTTAAAGCGTTATAAGTAAAAGAAGTAAATATACATACACTGGTAGAACCTAGAATAAGAAATAATGATAAATTTCCTTTAATTTGATTTTTTAATTTTAATATCTCTTTATAGGTGAAGGGAAGTAATATTATCCATACAAGGCACCACCTTAAAAATGCGAGTGAGTTGGGAGGTATATTTTCTAAATAAGCAAGCTTTGCTAATGTAAAGTTTCCTGCCCAAAATAATGTTGCACATACTAGCATTATGTATGCCTTAGTATTTTGCATTTGATTAACTAAATCTTACTGAGCTATAAGGGTCTAAATTTAGATTTGTGTTTTCTTTAGCTATCATTCCGGAAACAATCTTTCCAGAAATCGGACCTAATGTCCATCCTAAATGATGATGACCAAAACAATAAAATACATTTTTATAATTTTTTGAGGGTCCCATTACAGGTAAAAAATCTGGCAGTGTAGGTCTAAAACCTAACCATTCATCCTCATGTTCTGGAAGATCACCTAACATATACTTAGCATTACTAATTAAATTTTTAATTCTTGATTTAGAGAGTGGATTATCTAATCCACCAAATTCAACCGTACCAACTACTCTTAATCCCTGTTCCATCGGAGTAATACCAAATCCCCTATTAGAAAAAATAACCGGTCTACTTAAAAGATGATCACAATCTTTGAAATGAACATGATAACCTCTTTCGGTATCAAGAGGAATTCTTTCACCTAAATTATCTGTTAATTTTTTTGAGAAAGCTCCACAAGCAATTACAATTTTATCAAAAGTATATCTTTCGCCATCAGTTACAAAAACTGGTTTTTCTGTATCAAATTCTATATCATTGATATTTTTCTTTTCAAACTTTCCACCTTTTTTTAAAAATAATTCAAATAATTTAAGTAAGATTTTTTTAGGGTTTCGGGCATGTCGTGCATATGGATAATAAACTCCTGCATGATAAAAAGGTTTTATATTAGGTTCTAGATCGTGAATTTCAGATTTATTGACCAGTTGTTGTTTTACACCAAGTTCATCTCTTACTTTAATTTCTAACTCTCTACTCTTTAAGTCTTTATCATTCCAAATGTAGAGAATTCCTTTATTTTCAACGAGACCATCTAAATTAATTTCATCAAAAAGTTCATCATATGCAGGTAATGCTAAATCTAAAATTTGATGCATATTTCTTGCGGTATGCATCATTTTGTTTTTTGTTGTATTTAAAATAAACTTGAAAAACCAAGGCAACATTTTTGGCACATAATTCCATTTCAAAGCGAGTGGCCCTGTTGAACTTAGTAACATCGCTGGTACATCAGCAAGTACATCAGTTCTATTCAATGACAATGAAGCATAAGGTGAAAAGTGGCCAGCATTTCCATATGAAGCTGCTGGACTGCCCGGATTATCTCTATCGAAAATAGTTACTTTAAATCCTTTTTTTTGAAGAAATAACGCGTTTGAAACTCCTTGAATACCTGAACCAACAATCCCCACATGTAAATTTTTACTCATAAAAAAATATACAATTTATCTGTCAAATAAGTTAAGCGACAAATTATACTTAGGCAATCAATTGTTGATTGTGAACTCTGGCGCTCATGACAATTCCAAAGCCAATCATAGTTGCTAACATTGAGGAACCACCATAAGACATAATTGGTAAAGGAGAACCTACTATAGGTAGTAAACCTAGAACCATACTCATATTTATAGTAATAAATACAAAAATAGCTGCACCAAAACTATAACAAAAAATCTTTGCGAAATAACTTCTGGAACTAGCACCAATTGCAACAATTCTGTAAATAATAATTGCATAAATTACTAAAAGTATCGCAGAGCCCACAAAACCAAATTCCTCTGAGAAAAGCGTGAAAATAAAATCAGTATGTTTTTCTGGTAAAAATTCTAGATAACTTTGAGTGCCTTTTAAAAAACCTTTACCAAATATACCTCCAGATCCGACAGCTATTTTAGATTGGATAATTTGATAACCAGCACCTAGAGGATCTTTGTCAGGATTTAGAAATGTTAATACTCTTAATTTTTGATAGGGCTTCAAAAAAGCTATGACGAAAGGTAAAGAGATTATAAATCCAAGAATAGTATAAATAAAATACTTATAATTAATACCCGCAAACCATAATACCGCTATTCCGCTTATAGCAATAAGGACTGCAGTTCCAAGGTCTGGTTGTACAATGACTAACCCCATTGGTAAAAGTATTATTATTAAAGAAGTTAAAATTGTATAAATTGAATTGACATTTTCTAACTTCATTCGATGAAAAAATTTAGCCAAACAAACAATAATAAATATTTTCATCAATTCAGACGGCTGTAAATTTATGAAATATAAATTTATCCATCTTTGTGAGCCTGATGAAGTAATTCCAAATAAATAGGTCCCAACCAACAAACCTACCACAGCTACATAAGCTAAATAACCGATTGAGAACCAATACTTGATATTGATAAATGACATTACTAGCATCATTAAAGTAAATACTGCTAATTTTGTAAAATGACTTTTGGTATGGAATTTAATCTCACCACCATCAGTAGAATACATTGTTGCTAAACTAATAAAGCCAAGTAACAATATACAAACCAGAAGTATATAATCAAAGTTTCTAAATTTTTGAAAAAAACCAAGTCTATTTGTTGTTAATCTTGTATGTTGATACATCTATATCTCCAAATACTTTTTATTCCTCAATGACTCTCTGATCTTGTGTCGGTCAATAATCAATTTAAATAATTTAGTTGCCATTGGAGCGGCAGTTGTACTTCCGTTTCCTCCGTGTTCTACAATGACACTTAATGCATATCTGGGATTTTTATATGGACCAAAGGCTACATATAAAGCATGATCTCTTTGCTCGTATGGAATCTGGAATGTTTTAAGATCCAATTCTCTTTCTTCCTCAGTAATTTTTTTAACCTGCGCAGTACCAGTTTTACCAGCAAACTGATATTTTGGATTATCAATTCTTGAACGATAAGATGTGCCCATTACTTCATTAGTTGAGCCAAAAATAGCATCTTGGACAATTTTAATATTTTTTGAATTTTTATAGAGCGGTGTAAATTTATCTATAGGTTGATCTTTAACTTTGTCATCTACAACAAGATGAGGATAAATTTTATAACCACCATTTGCAATTTGTGCTGTCATTAAACATAATTGAATAGGTGTGGTTTGAATGTAGCCTTGTCCAATTCCTGTTATTATTGTTTCACCTAATAACCATCCTTTACCCAGAGCATTCTTTTTCCATTGAGTATTTGGAATTAATCCTTTTTTTTCAATGTCAAATAAATTACCAAAAACTTTTTCTCCAAGGCCAAATTTTTTTGCAGTTTCGCTCAATTTATCAACACCAAGTTTACGGGCAACTTCATAAAAATAGGTGTCACAAGATTGCTTCATGGCATTTCTTAAACTTACATAACCATGACCTTTTTTCTTCCAGCAATGGTAAGTTTGGCCATACATTTCTGTTTTACCAGTACATCTAACTGTAAAACTTGTGTTAACTATTCCATTCTCAAGTGCAGATAAGGCAACAATCGGTTTAATCGTTGAACCTGGTGAGTAATTACCTTGTAAAGTTTTATTAACTAATGGTTTCATTGGATCATTTCGAATTAATTGCCAATCATCTTGACTTATACCAAATACAAATAAATTTGGATCAAACGATGGTGAAGAATGCATTGCAATTACTGCACCTGTATAAATATCCATTACACAGATAGAACCTGCTTGATCTTTTAATAATTCATTAGCTAACTTTTGTACCTCAGTATCTATAGTCAGTCTTAAAGTTTTACCTTTTTCACCTTTTTGAAATTCCAATTGACTTATTCTTCTGCCATAAGCATTCACTTCATATCTCTCAATATCATTGGTTCCTATTAGTTTTTCCTCAAATGTCTTTTCTAGACCTACTTTTCCAACTTTTAATCCTGGGACAAAATTCTTTTTTATGGCTTGAGTTGACTCAATATCATCTTGGTTTGCTTGACTGACATAACCAACTAAGTGTGTGAAATTTTCTTTAAAAGGATAGTTTCTTGAAATTGATATAACCGGTTTTACACCATTTAAATCATACAAATGATTATTAATCTTTGAAAACTTTTGCCAACTTAAATTATCAGAAACAATTAAAGTTTCCCAAGGTTTTATTTCATTTTTCTTTTTTAATACTTTTTTAAATTCTGTATCTGATAATTCTAGTAAATCTTTCAAACGATAAATAACATACCTAAAATCCTCAACTTGTTCTGGTATTACATGAAGTTGATAAGCTTCAAAATTTCCTGCAATGACATTACCAAAATAATCATGAAACTCCCCTCTAACAGGAGCTAATTTCCATTCTCTAATTCTATTTTTATCAGAGAGGGTTAAGTACTTTTTGTTTTCTTTAACTTGTAAAAAAAATAATCTACTGACTATTCCTATCATCACAAAAAATTTTAATGAACCTGTAATGAACATTCTTCTATTAATAGAATTAAGTTTCTTTACATTATCACTTGAAGAATTAATCATTAATTCCTTTCATGTAATATTTAAATATTGATACAAAAATTATATAAAGTAAAAATGTACAAGTCGTGTTAACTAGATAACTCGTTAAAACCAAATTGTACGAAAAGAATAAACTTAAAACTGAGTAATTTAAAGAATTAATCAAACTTATTATAAATAAAAAGTAGAACCAATCTTTCATGGGACTTGGCCTAATTGTTATATTTCTAATATATGCCGTAGCAATACAAATTAGTGTATAAGACAAGCTGCTAATACCCAGGGGCAAACCTATAACAGTGTCGTTGAGCAAACCGGCAAAAAATACAAAAAGATAATCAAAATGTTTAAAATCTTTTAAGGTAAAGAAAAAGATCAAAATAAACGGGAAATTAAAAGAAAAATACTCAAGTTTTAAATAATTAAAATCAAATTCATTGAGCACTGAGACAAATAAGAAAATTATTGGTAACCAGGTATATAATTTAGAAAATGTTCCCTTTGTCTTTAAGTTAGCCACCTGTTCTACCCCCATTTAAAACACAACTCTTGTACTCTTCGGTTCCAACATTAAAACCATCAGCATTAAAAAAAGATTTTCTACATTTATGACCATGTTCTAAGTTTAACTTTAAAAATTCTAATTCTTGAGTATCAATATTGAATTGATTGATTTTTTGCTTTTGTAAAAAAATTTCATTATTTAAAACTGAAATTTGATTGTTTAAATCATTAATTTCACTAGTTAAATTTTCATTTTCTTCTATAAATTTTGAATTAGTCTCCTCAATAATTTTAAGCTCATCTTCTAAAATCTTTAATTTTGACTCTTCAAGTTCCTCACTTTTATCTTCAATTGGAACTATTTCTGGTTCAACTTGAGGAATTTCAATTTGAGTAATTGTTTCTGCAAAAACATATTTTAATTGTGTAAAGTCGCTGTAGAATTCAACGTTGTATCTATTAGAAGAACCATTTTTTTTAGATCTTAATTTGCCTATTGGTACTCCACTTTTAAATATTGCTCCGGTACCTGAGGTGTAAACTATACTTTCATCGACTAACTCCTCTGACAAACCCGCTTTAATATATTTAATTTGTCCAAAATTGTCTCCACTCCCAGTGACTATTGCTTGGATATTTTGAGGAGCAATTGTTACTGGAACATTAGAATTTAAATCTGATAACAATAATACTCTTGATGTTTTATAATTGACCTCAATTACCCGACCAACTAAATAAGATTGATCATAAATATTTGTACCAATTTTTATATCGTCTTTACTTCCTTTATTTATGATTATGCTCTTTAGAAAGGGACTATCATGATCAACAATTATTTTTGCTAAAATTTTATTTGAACTTGAAATATAATCATCAATTAGTACTTTCAGTTCTTGATTTTCATACTGAATAATTTCGTTAGACACAAAATCAGATTTAAGTTTATCCAATTCATCTCTATTATTTTGATATCTATTAAAAAATGTTGTGTATTCAATTATATTAATAAATGAATTCCTGACAAAGTTTTCAGGTATAGAGACAATAAAAGATGATCGATAAACCACCTCACTTAATCCAGCCTTCAGATATCTCACTGCCTTAAAGTCTAGGCTTGATAGAAGGATTATAAATATAGAAATAAATACTAAAGTAAGTAGAGAAAATTTTTGTTGAGTGCTTTTTTTTAAAAAAGCAGAACGAATTGCTATTATAAAATCATCTCTGCTAGAGGCCATTACTCTTAATATTCAGTCAACATAGTCGAGAATGTTTGTTCTTGATCAAGAGCTTTTCCAGTACCAACCGCTACACAAGATAATGGATCATCAGCAATGTGAACTGGCAAACCTGTTTCCTTAGAAAACCTTCTGTCTATATTTTTTAATAAAGCTCCACCACCAGTTAAAGTAAGTCCCATATCAACTAAGTCGGCAGATAATTCTGGAGGAGTGCTTTCTAATGCATCCTTAATTCCATTCACCATCTCTTTTAAAATAATATTCAATGCTTCTGCTGTATCTTCCTCTGTAATATTAACTTCTTTTGGAGTTCCTGATCTTAAATCTCGTCCTTTAACTGCATAAGTATTATTATTTGTAGGAATAGCAGTACCTATTTCTTTTTTAATTTTTTCTGCAGTACTATCACCGATCATCAAATTATATTCTTTTCTCATATAGTTGACCATTGCACCATCCATTGCATCTCCTGCCACTCTTAAGGATTTAGAATAAACTAAACCTCCTAAGGACATAACTGCAATTTCAGTTGTTCCTCCACCAATATCTACTACCATTGAACCAGTTGCTTCAGATATTGGAAGATTAGCACCGATTGCAGCTGCTATTGGTTCTTCAATCAGTTGAACTCTTCTCGCACCTGCTGCTAAAGCACTATCTTGAATAGCTTTTCTCTCGACAGGAGTTGAGCCCGTTGGAACGCAAATTAAAATTCTTGGATTAGCAAAAGTACTTCCTTTATGAACTTTCTTAATGAAGTGTTTAATCATTTCCTCAGTGACGATAAAGTCAGCTATAACACCATCTCTTAAAGGTCTAATAGCTTGAATATTTCCAGGAGTTCTTCCCAACATCGTTTTGGCCTCATCTCCAACAGCTAAAACTTGTTTTTTTCCTGATTGATCAACAATTGCAACAACTGAAGGTTCATTTAAAACAACCCCTTGTCCTTTCACAACAACTAAAGTATTTGCTGTTCCTAAGTCAATTGCCATATCCTGACTCCAGATTTTCTTCATTCTGTCAAATATACCCATTAAAACACTCCTTTTACTTTTTTAGGTTCTATATTTTTATAAAGAGATTTCTTTTCTCTTTTAATTAACATTTTATTTAATGCATTAAGGTAAGCATTAGCTGATGCAACTAAAGTATCTGTATCAGCTGATTGTCCAACAGTAGTTCTGTCATTCTCCTCAATTTTAACACTGACTGTAGCCTGTGCATCTGTTCCTTCAGTAACTGCATGAACTTGATATAAAGACAACTTAACATCATGTGGATAAAGCTCCTTAATACATTTAAATATTGCATCAACAGGTCCATCTCCAGTTTGAGTAGTATGTTTTATATCACCAAAAACATCTAATGTCATTTCAGCTCTTTGTGGTTCACCAGTGCCAGCAAAAACTTTTAAAGACTTTAAATTTATTGCATTAATTTTGTTATCGATAATTAAGCTATCATCAACGAGAGCGACTATATCTTCATCATAGATATGTTTTTTTTTATCAGCTAAAATTTTAAACTTTCCAAATGCCGCTTGAACAATATCATCAGTTACATCGGCATAGCCTAAATCACTTAACTTATCTTTAAAAGCATGTCTTCCAGAATGTTTTCCCATCACTAATGATGTTTTTTTAACTCCAACACTTTCTGGTGTCATGATTTCATATGTTTCTCTATTTTTTAGCATTCCGTCCTGGTGTATCCCTGATTCATGTGCGAAAGCATTTTTTCCAACGATTGCTTTATTAAATTGAACTGGAAATCCTGTTGCATTTGATACAATTTTTGAAGCTTTACTAATTAATTCTGTTTTTATACCTGTCTCATAAGGTAATAAATCATCTCGTGTTTTTATTGCCATAACTATTTCTTCTAAAGCAGCATTTCCTGCTCTCTCACCAATTCCATTAATTGTGCATTCAATTTGTCTTACTCCAGCTGACAATCCTGACAATGCATTTGCAACTGCTAAACCTAAATCATTATGACAATGGGCTGATATAATTGCTTTATCAATATTTGGTACATTATTTTTTATAAGTTTAATAGTTTTTGCAAATTCTTCTGGTATTGAATATCCAACTGTATCTGGAATATTTATCGTCGTAGCACCACATTTAATTGCAAGCTCGATTGTCTTGTACATAAAATCTAAGTCTGTTCTTGTGCCATCTTCACAAGACCATTCAACATCATCTGTGAATTTTTTTGCATAAGTAACACTCTCTTTAATAGCCCCCAAAACTTGTTCGTTAGTCATATTTAATTTATGCTTCATATGAACTGGACTTGTTGAAATAAAAGTATGTATTCTAAATCTTTTCGCAAATTTTAAAGATTCGTGACAAGCATCAATATCTTTTTTAGTTGCTCTTGCCAAACCACAAGGAATGGAATTTTTAACACTTTTGCTTATAGCGCTGACAGCCTCAAAATCACCAGGAGATGATATTGGAAAACCTGCTTCTATAATATCAATACCCATTTCATCAAAAACTCTTGAGATTTGAATTTTTTCCTCAACACTCATTGAAGCTCCAGGTGATTGTTCACCATCTCTCATCGTTGTATCGAAAATGAATACTTTATCTTTCTCAGCCATATTAAAAATTTTTGTTTTTGAAATATACAACCTCTCGTTTAGATTGCAAAAGTAAAATACAGAATTTATCCCAATTTGGAACTAAAATTTACTTCTTGTCACTATCAACTAATTTCTTCTTCCCAATCCATGGCATCATAGCTCTCAAATTAGCCCCAACTTTTTCAACTGGATGTTCAGCTAATTTTGCCCTTGTAGCAAGAAAGTTTTTTTGGCCATTTTTACATTCATCCATCCATTCTTTTGTAAATTTACCAGATTGAATATCAGCCAAAACTTCTTTCATTCTTTTTTTAGTTTCCTCTTTATTAATCACCCTGGGACCAGATTGATATTCTCCATATTCTGCAGTGTTTGAAATAGAGTAATTCATATTAGCAATTCCACCTTCATAAATAAGATCAACAATAAGTTTTACTTCATGAACAGTTTCAAAATATGCCATCTCAGGTTCATATCCAGCTTCTACTAAAGTTTCATAGCCATTCTTTATTAGTTCAACTAAACCACCACAAAGAACAGTCTGCTCCCCAAATAAATCTGTTTCAACTTCATCTTTAAATGTTGTTTCAATAATCCCTGATCTACCACCACCAACTGCTGAGGCATATGACATCGCTAAATCTCTTGCTTTACCAGAGCCATTTTGATGTACTGCAAATAAACATGGCACTCCCCCACCTTTTTCATACTCACTTCTTACCAAATGACCTGGTCCTTTTGGAGCAACCATAAATACATCTAAATCTTTTCTAGCTTTAATTAGATCATAATGAACATTTAATCCGTGAGCAAAGGCAATGGACTTTCCCTCTTTAACTCTTTGCTCTATATGGTTCTTATAAATTGAAGCTTGTAATTCATCTGGTGTTAAAATCATTACAACATCTGCCCACTCAGCGGCATCAGATAAATTCATAACTTTCAATCCTTTTGACTCTGCTTTAGGTATGCTTGAGGAACCCTCTCTCAATGCAACTACAACTTCTTTAACACCACTATCTTTTAAATTTAAAGCGTGTGCATGTCCTTGACTACCATAACCAAATATCGCGATTTTTTTATCTTTGATTAAATTTACATCTGTATCTTTTTCATAAAACATTTTCATAATTTTCTCCTCAGTAATTAATTAAAAACTTTATCACCCCTTGTCATAGCAACAGCTCCAGTTCTAGAAACACTTACTAAACCAAATTTTCTTAAATTTTTTGCCATCTTGTCTATTTCTCTTCTAAGAGCAGTAATTTGAATAACATTTGATTTTTTCGTTTTATCCAATATTACAGCATCATACTTTTTACAAGCATTAATAGCCTTTTTAATTTTAGTATTGTTACCAACAACTTTGAATAAAGCCATTTCTTTAAATATTACTCCTTTATCATTCCTTTTAAAATCTGCCACTTTATGGACTGGAACAAGTTTTTTTAATTGCAATTTAATTTGATCAATTACTTGAGGTGTCCCAGTCGTGACTATTGTAATTCTTGATATACTTTTTTTTGCATCCACCTCAGCAACTGCAAGTGACTCGATATTATAACCTCGACCAGAAAACAATCCTACAACCCTTGCTAAAACTCCAGATTCATTATCCACCCAAACAACAATGATGTGTGTATCTGATTTTTCTTTTTTCGAAGAAACACTATATGCAGATTTTGGATTTGCCATACTTAAACTAAAGCTTTACCTTTACCGGTAATTTTATTTTCCTCTTTTTCACTTGGCCCTAATATCATTTGGTTATGAGGTTTTCCTGAAGGGATCATTGGAAAACAATTTTCATTTGGATCTACTCGACAATCAAAAATAACAGGTCCATCAAACTCAACCATTTCTCTAATTTTTTCATCCAATTCATCTGGTTTTTCAGCCATTATACCCTTACAACCATAAGCCTCTGCCATTTTTATAAAATCAGGTAAAGCCTCAGTATAACTTTCAGAGTAATTTTTCTCATGTAACAATTCTTGCCATTGTCTCACCATTCCCATGTATTGATTATTTAAAATAAAAATTTTTATAGGTAGATTATATTGAACTGCAGTAGACATCTCTTGCATTGTCATTAAAACTGAAGCTTCACCTGCAATATCAATTACTAATTTTTTTGGATGGGCTATTTGGACACCCACAGCGGCAGGTAATCCATATCCCATTGTTCCAAGTCCTCCAGAGGTCATCCAACGATTCGGTTTATTAAATTTATAATGTTGAGCTGCCCACATTTGATGTTGACCTACCTCAGTCGTAACATAAGTATCTTTATCTTTTGTAAGTTCATATAATCTTTGAACTGCATGTTGAGGTTTTATGGTTTCATCACTATTTTTAAAATGAAGTGAATTTTTTGTTCGCCATTTTTGTATCTGTTCCCACCATTTAGCAATTTGTTGCTTATTAGATTTTTTCAAATCTAAGTTTTTTTTCTTTAGGGTTTTAGTAATTCCTTTTAAAACCTCTTTAACATCACCAACTAATGCTAAATCAACTTTAATGATTTTATTTATTGATGAAGGATCAATATCGATATGAACTTTTTTGGATTTTGGAGAGAACTCATCAATTTTACCAGTTATTCTATCATCAAATCTAGCACCAATATTAATTAATAAATCACAATCATGCATTGCGTTATTGGCTTCATAGGTTCCGTGCATACCAAGCATGCCTAAAAATTGATTATCATCTCCTGGATACGCACCCAAACCTTGCAGTGTTGAAGTGATTGGAAAACCTGTAAGCTCTACAAGTTCTCTTAAAACATTGCTCGCCTCTGGTCCAGAGTTTATAACTCCACCACCAGAATAAATGATGGGTTTTTTTGATTTATTCATAAGATCAATCAAAGTATCAATGTCCTTTTGTGAAAAATGATTTAACGATTTTCCATTTAGTTTTTTTTCAATTTTGGGTTTTGAATAACTCATTTTAGCAAACTGAATATCTTTAGGTATATCGACTAAAACTGGCCCCGGTCTTCCTGTTGTTGCAACTCTAAAAGCCTCATGAAGAGTTTTTGATAAATCTTTAATATCTTTGACTAACCAATTATGTTTTGTACATGGTCTTGTAATACCTGTTGTGTCACATTCCTGAAATGCATCTGTTCCAATTAAATGTGTTGGCACTTGTCCTGATATACAAACTAGTGGAACAGAATCCATATATGCATCTGTTAATGCGGTAACAACATTGGTTGCTCCAGGACCAGAAGTAACAAGTACAACACCTGGTTTGCCTGATGATCTGGCATATCCTTCTGCAGCATGACCTGCACCTTGTTCATGTCTTACCAAAATATGCTTAATAGTATTATGATTTTTTAATTCATCATAAATCGGTAATACCGCACCACCTGGATAGCCAAAAATAAATTCAACATGTTGATCTTCAAGACATTTGAATACAATTTCGGCACCTGTATATAATTTAGACATTCGACCAATCTAGCTGAAGTTGTGCTTATTGGTCAAGAATTAGTACGTGATATCTAAATTTTTTTTAAAAATTTATTTAGATCCTCTGACTTTATTTTGTTCCAATCCATCATATTACCTCTGCCCCAAGTAGATTGTCTCTTTGCATATTGCCTAGTCTTTATTGATATTTTTTGAATTACCTCTGATATCTCAATTTTTTTCTTAAGATATTCTCTAATTTCTGCAATTCCGATAGCCTTAGAGGCAGTTTTAACTTTTGGAACCTTTAATTTTATAAATTTTTTAACCTCTGAAACTGCTCCATTTTTAATCATATCTTGTGTTCGATCCTCAATTCTCTTAATTAACTCAGCTCTTGGAAAATCAATATAAATTTTAAAAAAATCATCATTTTCATAATCTGATCGTGTACTTTTAAACCAATCGTAAATTGATCTTTTTGTAAATGATTTAACTTCATAAGCTCGAATTACTCTCTGAGTGTCTGAAGGTTTAACAAAGTTTTTTGATATAGGATCTAGCTTAATTAATTCTAAAAAAAACTTCTTTGTTCCAATTTTTTTATGCAACAACCTTATTTTTGATCTTAATCGAATTGGAATATTTGGGATATTTACTAAACCCTCTGTAATTGCTTTAAAGTATAATCCGGTACCACCCACAAGAATAGGTATCTTTTTTCTTTTTTTTATATCTAAAATCTTTTTATTAACTAATTTTAACCAATCTCCTGTTGAAAAGTTTTTTTTTACGCTTTTAAATCCATATAAATGATGCTTAATATTCTTGTAATTTTTTGGAAAAGGTCTTGCAGATAAAATTTTTAATTCTTTATACACTTGCATGCTATCAGCATTAACAATCTCACCTCTAATTTTTTTGGCAAGTTTAATTGCAAAATTAGATTTTCCTGATGCAGTTGGGCCATAAATTAAAATAATTTTGGATTTCAAATCCATTAATTAATCTAATTTAACACCAATATATCTTCTTTGATTTTGGCTATTATAGATAACTAATAAAATAGTTTTTTGATTACTATTTAAGACTTGTTTCACAATTTGGTTTAAATCATTTACATTTCTAATTTTTTTCTTTTGAGCTTCTAAAATTATACTATTTACTTCAACAGAACTTAACAAAGGACTATCATTTGCTATTTTAGTAACAACTAATCCAGTAGTTTGATTAGGTAAGTTTCTTGATTTTATATCTTCTTTATTCATTTGCCTTACAGTTATTTTTAAATCTTTTATCTCTATTTCTTTCGGACTTTCTGATTTTTCTGAAACTTTAAAATCCTCTGAAGTTTCTAATCTTCCAAGTGTAACAATTTTAACAATTTCTTTTTTATCTCTCCAAATTTTTACTTCCACTTTTTTCCCAACCGCAGTTCTTGCAACAATCATAGGAAGTTCCTTCATCTGATTAATTTTTTCTCCATTAAATTCTAAAATAATATCGCCAGCTTTTACTCCTGCTTTAGCAGATGGACTGTTCTCTGCAACACTTGCAACTAATGCCCCACGAGGTTTATCTAATTTCTCAACTTCAGCAATTTCTTTTGTCACATCTTGAATTCTTACACCTAACCAACCACGTTTTGTTTCTCCGAACTCTATTAACTGATCAATAACTATTTTTGCACTATTTGAAGGAATTGAAAAACCGATTCCAATTGATCCATTCCTTCCAAGGATAGCTGTATTAATTCCAATCACATTTCCGTTCATATCAAATAAAGGCCCACCCGAGTTTCCTTGATTGATTGATGCATCAGTCTGAATATAATCTTCGTACCTACTTAAACCTATCGATCTATTTCTTGCAGAAATAATTCCTGAAGTTACAGTTCCTCCAAGACCAAAAGGATTTCCAATTGCTATTACCCAGTCACCTATTCTTGCTTTGTCAGAGTCACCAAATTTTACAGGTTTAAACTTTTCATTTGTCTCAAGTTGAAGAACTGCAATATCAGACAATGGATCAGCGCCTAAAACTTTTGCTTTAATTTCTTTGTCACCTACTCTTATAATAATATCATCGGCATCTTGAATGACGTGATTGTTTGTAACAACAATCCCTTTTTCATCTATAATAAACCCTGACCCTAAAGCCGCTGATGGTCTCTCTTGTGGTGTTCCAAATTCTTTAAACATGTCTTCAAATGGTGAACCTGGAGGAAATTGAAAAGGGAAAGGATTTGTTTGTGTTTTAACCATTGTAGTTGTTGAAATATTAACCACAGATGGCATCAACTTTTCAGCTAAATCAGCAAAAGAACTAGGATGATTTTGGGCGAACGATTTTAATTGAGAACTTATAATCAAAATAATCGCTATAAATAATTTATTTATTCTAATCATTTTAGTTCTTCATATAATAAATAATTATAAAGCCTAATACTGCAAAGATTAATCCACCCGATCTAAGTTGACTATCTTTTATAAGCTCTAATTTTTTAAGCATACTTTTCATTTTTGATGGAAATATGGCATATAAAATTCCCTCAATAAATAAGAATAGACCAAAAGCAATGATCAATTCTTTCATGATTAATCTATTGTGAATTTGGTTTTATATTTCCAAAAAATTTAAAGAACTCACTATCAGGAGATAGTATTAAAGAAGTCTCCCCACCAATTAAAGCTTTTTCGTAAGCCTGCATGGCTCTGTAAAAAGCAAAGAATTCTGGATCTTGGCCAAAAGCATTAGCGAAAATATTATTTCTTTTTCCATCGCCTTCTCCTTTCATGATCTCAGATTTTTTTTGTGCATCTGCTAAAATAACTGTTACTTCTTTATCAGCAGTCGATGTTATCGTGACCGCCATTTCGGCACCTTTTGCTCTAAACTCTTTTGCTTCTCTCTCCCTCTCTGTTTGCATTCTTCTAAAGATCGCATCACTATTTGCTTGAGGAAGATCGGCACGTTTAATTCTTACATCTACAATTTCAATACCAAAGTTTTGTGCCTCATTGTTTACACCCTCTTGAATTAAAGCCATTTGTTTCGTTCTATCCTCTGATAAAAGCGTTTGTAGCTCTTGCTGACCTAATACGTTCCTAATTCTTGAATTGATAATTGTTGCCAATCTAGATCTTGCAACTCTTTCATTTCCAACTGAGATATAAAACTTTAGAGGGTCCACAATTTGAAATCTTGCAAAAGCATCAACAATTAATCTTTTTTGATCCGATGCAATCACCTCTTCAGGTGGTGTATCTAAATTTAAAATTCGCTTATCTAAAAATACGACGTTTTGGATAAATGGTAATTTAAAGTTTAATCCAGGTTTTAGAATTATTCTTTTTGGATCTCCAAATTGAAGTACAATCGCTTGATTAACTTCTTTAACAATAAATATTGAAAAAAATAATGTTGCAGCAATAAAAACGGCTAATCCTGCTATAATTTTTCCTGCTTTCATTTTAATTGGTCACTTTCTTTTTTAATTCCGGTAATGGTAAATATGGAACAACACCTGAACCAGCATTTTTCTCAATGATTACTTTATCAATATCAGCTAATACTTTTTCCATCGTTTCTAAATACATTCTTTCTTGAGTTACAGATTTCGCTTTTTTATACTCATTATAAATAGCTAAGAACCTACTTGCTTCACCCTCTGCTTTAGCTACCACTTCTTTTTTATAAGCTTCTGCAGCTTGTAAAATTTTTGCAGCTTCCCCTCGTGCTCTTGGGATTACATCATTAGCGTAAGCTTCGGCTTCATTCTTTGATCTTTCCATGTCTGCTCTAGCAGCTTGCACGTCTCTAAACGCATCAATAACTTGATCTGGTGGATCTGCTTTTTGCGTTTGAACTTGAGTGATTTGAATTCCTGATGTGTATTCATCTAATATCTTTTGGATAATTTCTTGTGTATCTGTTTCTATTAAAGATCTTCCTTCTGTCAAAATTGGCTGAATATCAGATCTTGCAATTACTTCTCTCATTGCTGTTTCTGCAGCAGCTTTAACTGTTCCCTCTGGGTCTTGTATCTTAAATAAAAAATTACCCGCGTCTTTAATCACCCAAAAAACAGAAAAATCTATATTCACGATATTTTCATCACCAGTAAGCATGAGACTTTCTTGTGGTACGTCTGCTACCCCTCCTGCCGCTGAAGAAAAACCACTATCTCTTTCTGATCTAAAACCAATATCTATTCTGTTAACTTTTGTTACTTTTGGTGTTAAAACAGATTCTACTGGGAAAGGGATATGATAGTTCAAACCTGGTTGGGTTGTTTTGACAAACTTTCCAAATCTTAAAACAACACCTTGTTCATCAGGAAGTACTCTATAAAGACCACTCGCCAACCAAACAAAACCTAAAATAATTAATACTAAAACTACTTGCTTTCCTCCAGAGGAACTTCCGCCTGGTAAAAGTTTTTTAATTTTTTCTTGAAACTCTTTTATAATTTTATCTACATCAGGTGGCCGTGGACCTCTTCCAGAGCCATTACCACTACCACCTCCACCTGGAGGTGATCCCCAAGGACTACCGCCTCTTTGTTGAAAATCATCTGACATAGACTATCTATATAGTGTCTAATTTCACAAAAACAAGCTAAGATCAAAAAATGCCAGATAAAAAGCCAGAACTAAGTGCCGCAACGAGTAAAGATAGTGGGCGAAAGGTATTCACAAAAAAACCAATTATTGGAACAAAATTTACTATTGCAATTTCGAGTGCAAAAGGAGGGGTCGGAAAGTCAACTTTTGCAACTAATCTTGCAATAGCATTAAAACATATTGGATGTAAAGTTGGTTTGTTAGATGCAGATATTTATGGACCTTCAATTCCAAAAATGTTTGGTATAAATGAAAAACCTAAAAGCGATGGCCAAAAACTAGATCCTATAATTAAATATGATATTCAGTGTATGTCTATTGGTTTTCTTACCGATCAGCAAACTCCAATGATTTGGAGGGGTCCAATGGTAACAAGTGCAATAAGAACATTTACTCAAAAAGTAAATTGGAAAGATTTAGACTTTATAATTGTAGATATGCCTCCTGGAACAGGAGATACACAATTAACTTTCTCACAAGAAATTAAAATGGATGGAGCAATAATAGTCTCAACACCTCAAGAAGTGTCTTTATTAGATGTAAAAAGAGGAATTAAAATGTTTGATAAACTAGGGGTAAAAATTTTAGGACTTATAGAAAACATGAGTTACTTCATTGGAGATGATAATAAAAAATATAAAATATTCGGTGAAGGTGGAGTTCGTAAAACTTCAGAGGAATTCAATAAAGAGTTTTTGGGTGAAATACCAATTAACTCTGAAATAGGAAAGACAAGTGATAATGGAAAACCAATCGTTGAGGAAGATCCAAATTGTGAAATTTCAAAAATTTATATAAATTTTGCTAATAAAATTAAATCAACTTATCTTTAAGATTAAAAGCTTCCATTAACTCATTCCATTCTCTTTTTGACAAACCAGAACTCTCTAAAGAAACATCTTCACCTTTAATTAATTTTTGAATAACAACGTTTGCTTTGGCAGAAACTTCTGTACCTCCCACTCTGTAATCCATAAAAGCTTCATAGGTTGTTGGTACCCACCTTTTTAAGGTATCCAACATGATATCAGCATAAACTCTAATTTCATATTGAGCATGACGATCTGCTCTTAGTCTTAAAAAATTCATTAAATTTAAAAGATCTGTTTTCCAATACCATTGGGTATAAGTATTTAATGTTAAATTCATTCTAGCAAGTTCCCTGGCTAATCCCTTTTTATTATCATCTATAGTAGATCCATCATATCTTTCATTAAGCATGGTTTCATAATTGGAATAAGTTCTTTCAGCATCATTTTTCAAAAGCTCTAGAACCTCTTTTGCTTGATTTCCTTCAAGGACATCTCCCCTTCCTTGTCTATTACTTGTTGATTGAGCTGCTAAATTTTCAGACGTTGGTAAGTAAAATTCTTTATCTAAAATAGAATATCTTGCAGAATATTCATTAACATTTGCAGTTCTATGTCTTATCCATTGACGTGCTATAAAGATCGGTAATTTGATGTGATATTTAATTTCACACATTTCAAATGGTGTGCTATGCCAATGACGCATCAAATATTTTATCAATCCAGCATCAGTTGAAACTTGTTTGGTTCCTTTTCCATAAGAAACTCTTGCAGCTTGAACGATAGATGTATCATCACCCATGTAATCAACTACTCTTACAAAACCATGATCTAAAGCTGGTATTGCCTCATAAAGAATATTTTCCAACTCTGATACCACAACCCTTTTTGTTTTGTTGTTTTGAGACTGTTGACTCTTAATTTCTAAGGATTGTTCTTTAGTTAATTTCATGATTGTTATTGAATCTCTTGCGATTCCTTTTATATTAATAAAGTTGGTTTTCCAACTATGACGATAAACGAATTTCGTAATAACCATTGCGGACGTGGGGGCAGTACCCACCACCTCCACCAATTACAACTTATGGGGGTGAACTAGATTCGACGGGTGACTAAAGGCTATTCTTTCGTTCGGAATTGTTCCTCCGTAAAGGGCTAATTTATAAATGCTAACGAAAGTTATGCAATTGCTGCTTAATTAATTTTTATTAATTAAGTAAACGGGGTTTGGGGCACCTGGCAACAGAACGCCCCTTTAAAGTATTTTTTGTCGCTTAAAATTTGAAAAAATTATTTAGTAAAATTTTAGTTTAAGGTGTAGGAAAGTTTAGATGAAAATTAGAGTAAATTTTATTTATATTTTAATAATAGCATTTTTAATTATTTTGTTAATTTTGGGTCACCAAATTAATAAGCAGAATTCTGCATCCAAAAAAAATGAAATTTCAAATATAGTAAATCAACTTAAAACAAGAAATAATCAGCTAGCTAAAATACAAAAAAACTTATTCAAAGACGGAAAAAACTTAAATGATATAATTAATAAAAAAGGAATCACTTTTGAAAATATATTTAAAGATAAAAAACTTGATGGATTAAATAATTTTTCTTATTCAAAATATTCAACTAAGGATATTTTATTTAATGGTAATCGTGGTGCTACTGGCACAGCATATATTGACTTTTATAATAATGATAAAAATTTATTAATCGCAACTTATGATGGAATTTTTGCATTTACTAATCTTAATAACTTAGAGAATTTTGTAAAAATAAACTCAAATATTAATTCAATAATTAAATATGATAAATTTTATTTTCATGAACAATATGGCATTAAGGATATTCATATAGACAATAATAAATTGTACGTCTCATATATTGGTAAAAGAAAAGATAATTGTTACGATCTTAAAATTATTTTTAGTGAATTAAATGAAAAATATTTAGATTTTAATTTGTTTTATCAAACATTAAATTGTGTTGATAAAAATAATAATCATGGATTTTGGGCTCATCAAGGTGCAGGTGGAAGGATTGTAAATCTTGATAATTCAAACCTATTATTTACCACAGGAGACTTTAGAAATAGACCCCTTGCACAAGATATTCAAAGTGATTTTGGAAAAATTTTAAAAATTAATATTCAAAATAAAAAATCCGAGGTTGTTTCCTTGGGTCATAGAAATCCTCAAGGCTTATATTACAGTAAAAAATTTGACTTTATTTTATCTACCGAGCATGGACCAAAAGGTGGTGACGAAATCAATATAAATAATAAACCCTTTTTAAAAATTAAAAATTTTGGATGGCCAATCTCATCTTATGGAGAACATTATAAAAAAAATTATTCTGAAAAAATACTGAAAGAAGCACCATTGAACAAATCTCATAAAAAATTTGGTTTTGAAGAACCTATTAAATATTTTGATCCATCGATTGGTATCAGTCAAACAATTTCCTTGAATGAAGCAGATAGAGAATTTTTAATTGGAGCAATGGGAAATGAGATTGCTGATCAGGATTTAGGACTTCACTATATTAAGTTAAATGAAAACAGAGATAAAGTTATTAAACATGATTACTTTTTACTAAATGAGAGAGTAAGGGATATGGTAGTTTCCAAGGATAAAAACTTTATTATAATTTTTTTAGAGTCTACAAGTTCAATATTAATTTTTAAAAAAAATAGTTAATAATTAAATTAATTTTTAAAAGAAATTTTAATTTCAGGTCCTCTTTTACGATTTTTAAAATCTAAACCTTTTATTGGGTAATTTCTCGATGTTTTTTGTTTTTTTATCCTAAATTTTTTTGGATTAATTAATGTCATTTCAATTACTTGTGGAACCCCCTTATTATCAACCATACCATAATTATTTGCATTAATATGAATATTTTTTAACTTAGATTTGTTCATGAAATCTTTTATTTTTTTTAAATTTTTTTGAAGATTATGAAATTCTACAATTACTAAATTTAGTTTATAAAAATTTTTATTAATTTCTTTTAAAACCTTATACTCATCACCTTCAATATCTACTTTTAAAACAACATCTTTGTTATCTCCTATTGCATCAGTAATTGTAACTTGATTATTTTTGTTTGTTTTTTTTGAAACAATTTTTTTGTGATAATGTTTATTTTTACCCCTAAAAAAAATTAAGTATTGAAAAAATTTAAAAAGATCTATTATTTTGATAAGTTTAATTTGTTTAAATAATAGTAAAGATATAAAATCTCTCAAAAATCTTTTAGTCCAAAACTTTCTATCGACTGTGTGATCAAAAGCTAAAATTTTACAATTTTTATTATATTCTTGAAATTGTTTTTCAAAACTCCATTCAGCTTCAAGTCCACAAGTAATAATTACACTAGTTTTCTCAATTACACGTTTGTCAATAACATACCCTCCATCCGATTTTCTACCAAGCCTAATTAAATTCGATAAATCTGTGTGATAAGGTTTTAAAAAGGATGGTAACATTTACAACTTAACTAAATTCTACTTTTTTATTTCAGCCTGAGCTGCAGCCAGTCTTGCTATTGGAACTCTATATGGAGAACATGAGACATAATTAAGACCTATTTGCGAACAAAAATTAATGCTCTTTGGATCACCGCCATGTTCACCGCAAATACCTAGCTTGATTTTTTTGTTTTGTTTTTTTCCTTTATTAACAGCTATTTCAACTAAATCTTCTACACCTTCATCTATTGAAATAAATGGATCTATTGAAAAAATTTTGTTTTCAATGTAATCGTTGAGAAATTTTCCACTATCATCTCTACTAATACCAAAAGTAGTTTGCGTTAAATCATTAGTCCCAAAGCTAAAAAATTCAGCATGTTTTGCAATATCCTTTGCTTTAATCGCTGCTCTTGGTAGCTCAATCATTGTTCCAACTAAAAATTCTATTTTTACTTTATTTTCTTTTTGTACTTTTCTTGCAGTATTAATTACTAGGTCTTTCATTATTTTGATTTCAGCTTCAGTTGACACAAGTGGAATCATTATTTCAGGGAATGCAAATTTTTGTTTATTTTTTTTAAGCTCTGACAAAGCTTTAAAAATTGCCTCACATTGCATTTCATAAATTTCAGGGAATGAAATACCTAATCTACAACCTCTGTGTCCAAGCATTGGATTTTGCTCATGAAGTTCATCAATTCGAGATTTTACTTCTTTAACACTTACACCAACCACTTCCGCAACCTCTGAAATTTCTTTTTCAGATTTTGGGAGAAACTCATGTAATGGAGGATCAAGTAAACGAACTGTAACTGGTAATCCATGCATAATCTTGAATATTTCAACAAAATCTTTTTTTTGATGTGGTAAAAGCTTTAAGAGTGCTTTTAATCTATCATCTTTAGTTTTGGAAAGTATCATCTCTCGTACAGAAATAATTCTTTCTTCATCAAAGAACATGTGCTCCGTTCTGCATAAGCCAATTCCCTCTGCTCCAAAATCTCTTGCAACTTTTGTATCTAATGGAGTTTCTGCATTTGTTCGAACTTTAAGTTTTCTAATATTATCAGCCCAACTCATTAATTTTGAAAAGTCACCAGAAATTTCAGGTTTTACTGTTGGTACGCTTCCTAAAATGATTCTTCCAGAGGACCCATCAATTGTGATTATATCGCCCTCTTTAATTTCCACTGAATCAGTTTTGAAAATTTTTTTTTCATAATCAATATCAATTTCACTTGAGCCTGAAACACATGGTCTACCCATACCTCTTGCAACAACAGCTGCATGACTTGTCATTCCTCCTCTAGCAGTCAATATTCCCTTAGCAGCGTGCATACCCTGAATATCTTCGGGAGAAGTTTCTACTCTAACCAATATTACATCTTGCATCATGTTATTAAGTCTTTCAGCCTCTTCAGATGTAAATACCACCTTTCCACTAGCAGCCCCTGGTGAGGCAGGTAAACCATTTGCAATTATTTCTATAGAACTTTTTTCATCCAAAGTAGGGTGTAATAATGTATCTAAAGAATTTGGATCTATTCTTAAAATTGCTTCTTTTTTTGCAATTAATTTTTCTTTGACCATATCCACAGCTATTTTAACTGCTGATTTTGCAGTTCTTTTACCTGACCTAGTTTGTAGGATCCATAATTTTTCATTCTCAACTGTAAATTCTACATCTTGCATATCTTTGTAATGCGCCTCTAACTTTTTTAAAATTTTATGAAGCTCTAAATAAACTTTCGGCATAGACTCTTCCATAGAAAGTGCCTCAACTTTTGCCTCTCGTTTGGCTTTTTTCGTAATATATTGCGGTGTCCTTGTTCCTGCTACTACATCCTCTCCCTGAGCATTAATTAAATACTCTCCATAAATATTATTTGATCCGTCTGACGGATTTCTTGTAAAAACAACTCCAGTAGCACAATCATTTCCCATATTTCCAAAAACCATAGATTGCACGTTAACTGCTGTTCCCCATTCAGATGGTATCTGATTTAACTTTCTATAAATTTTAGCTCTATTACTTTCCCAAGATAAAAATACTGCACTTATTGCTCCAAATAATTGTTGATAAACATCTTGAGGAAATTCTTTTTTTGTTTTTTCTTTAACAATATTTTTAAAATCTTTTATTAAACCATCCCAATCATCTTCATCAAGATCTGTATCCAGCAGAACTCCTTTGGTTAATTTATAATTTTCTATAAGTTCCTCAAAATGATAGCCTTCCACCCCAAGAACAACATTTCCATACATTTGAATAAATCTTCTATAACTATCTTTGGCAAATCTTCCGTTAGAGGTTTTGTTGGCTAGTGCTTTAACAGTTTTGTCATTCAAACCAAGATTTAGTATTGTATCCATCATACCGGGCATAGATACTCTAGCACCAGATCTCACAGATAATAAAAGCGGATTTTTTAGATCTCCAAATTTTTTTTTTACATCTTTCTCAATTATCTTTAACTCTTTTTTAATTTGATTTATCAATGAAGGATTCAATCTCTTTTTATTTTGGTAAAAAAGATCACAGACGTTTGTTGAAATTGTAAATCCAGGTGGAACTGGAAGACCCATTCTTCCCATTTCCGATAAATTAGCACCTTTGCCGCCTAAAAAATTTTTGGGATTTTTAATTTTTTTAGAGTCTTTAGATTTAAAATTTAAAATTAATTTATTCATTATTTGCTTTTAATAATTGAAAATTCATAAAATTTTGAAAGGTTTTACATAACATATTTATAAGTTCCAAACGATTTTTTCTTAAATCTTCATTATCTTCATTTACTTTGACATTATCAAAAAATTCGAAAATTTCTTTTTTTGCTCCAGCTAAGACCGATAAAGATTCTTCAAAATTTTCATTATTATCTATATCTGAATAATACTTCTTTATATCAGTAATCTTTTTAAACAAATTTTTTTCATAATCGCTTTTAAAAATACCAGGATCAGTTGAATTGGTTAATTCAATTTCTTTATTTTCCATTTCACTTTGAAGTATATTGGAAGCCCTTTTATAACTTGACGTTATATCTATACCAATTTGATTATTTATTATTTTATTTACACATCTTGCTTTTTCGAAAGATGAAAACAATTTATTAGTTGAAAAATTTGAAATCGATGCTTCAATAATATCAAATCGAACATCTTTTTCTTTAAGATAATATCTAAATCTATCTTTTAAGAAATTACTTAAATCTTTTTTTAATTCATTATTTACAAGAGTAAAATTTTGTTCTTGATATAAACCAATAGAATAATTCAATAAATCGTTTAATTTTAAATCTTTTTTATTTTCAATTATTATTCTTATTATGCCGAGCGCCACTCTTCTAAGTGCAAACGGATCTTTTGAACTTGTAGGTTTTTCATCAATCCCAAAAAAACCAACAAGATTATCTATTTTGTCTGTCATCGATAAAGCAATACTGAAAGGTTTTTTTGGTACATTTGAATCTAATCCAATCGGTAAATATTGTTCAGTTATTGATAAACAAATATCTTTATCAAAACCTTGTTGTGCGGAAAAATAGCCTCCCATAATTCCCTGTAATTCAGGAAACTCACCAACTAAATCTGAAGTTAAATCTGTTTTACAAATAGATGCTGATAACTCTACTTTTTCTTTACTAATTAATAATTCATCAGATATCATTCCACCTAATTTTCTCATTCGCTGAACTTTATCAAAATAGGTTCCAAGTCCCTTGAAAAAATTAATTCTTTTTAGTTCAGATACCTTTTTCACTAAATTTTGTGTTTTATCTTTATTCCAAAAAAATTCTGCATCGCTCAATCTAGCATCAACAACTCTTTGATTTCCAAGTTTGATTAACCCTTTTTGGTCTTTTTTATTTGCAACGAGTAAAAATTGATTTGTAATTTGATTATTTTTATCAATCGTAGGAAAATATTTTTGATGTGACTGCATAGTCAAAACAAGTATTTCCCTCGGGATTGATAAAAATTTTTTATCAAAATCACATAGTAAAACGTTTGGACATTCAACCAAATCTACAACCTCATCAAATAATTTAAAATTTTCTAAAATAAATAATTTTTTTTTACTTAATATCTTTGTGAATTCCTTTTGAATAATTTGTTTTCTTTTAGTTTGATCAACAATTGTTCCATGTATCTTCAAAAATCTTTCATAAGATTTGAAGTTTTTAAATACTCCTGTTTTTTCTTCATAATCCTTGTCAATAAAGGTCTTATTAGACGAAGTTAGATGGTAAAATTTAAAATCTATTATTTTTTCATCAAACACTGATAAAATAGACTTTAATGGTCTTGCCCAATTAAGGTTAAATTCACCCCATTTCATTGATTTTTTCCATTGGTAGCTTCCTAAAAGTTTTGGTATTAAAGCTTTTAACAAATCTGAAGTGTTCAATATTTTTGAGGGTGTTTTAAAAAAGTAGAATTCTCCTTTTTCTGTATCACGTTTAATAAGTTGTTTTTTGTCAATTTTGTTTGATCTCAAAAAACCCTCAATTGCTTCTACAGGAGCACTGGTTTTGGGTCCTTTAATTTCCTCAGACACAACTTTAATTTTTTTTTGTAAACCCTCAAATACGATAATCAATCTGTTTGGAGTTGATAATGAAAAACTTTTTTTTGATTTTATTGATTTATTGATAAAATATTCTCTAAATTCCTCTAAAAGTTTTTCACGAAAATTTTTTTGTAAATTAGCTGGAATTTCCTCACTAAATAATTCTAAAAAAAATTCCGCCATTTTATATTTGTGTGTCAATCCAAATTGAAGCAACAGATTTTGTAATTTCTCTTATACGTCCAATATATTCTGCTCTCTGGGCAACACTGATAGCTCCTCTTGCATCAAGTATATTAAATACATGACTTGCTTTTAAGCATTGATCATAAGCTGGGAGCGATATTTTTTGATCTATTAGTGATTTAGCCTCACTTTCGAACATATCAAATATTTTAAACAGATTCGAGGTATTAGCATGTTCAAAGTTATAAGCCGAAAATTCTTTCTCCGCTTGATAAAAAACTTCTCTGTATTCAACATTTTCGTTATTCCAAATTAAATCATAAACATTATTTTTTTGTTGTGTGAACATACAAATTCTTTCTAAGCCATAAGTAATTTCTACTGAAACAGGTTTACATTCAAAGCCAGCCATTTGTTGAAAATATGTAAATTGAGTTATTTCCATTCCATCACACCAAACTTCCCAACCAAGACCTGCTGCGCCTAAAGTTGGACTTTCCCAATCATCCTCAACAAATCTAATATCATGATTTTTATGATCAATACCGATTGTAGACAAACTATTTAAATAAAGTTTTTTTATATTTGATGGAGAAGGTTTAATTATGACTTGAAATTGATAATAGTGCTGAAGTCTATTAGGATTATCTCCATATCTTCCATCAGTCGGTCTTCTAGAAGGTTGCACATAAGCTGCTTTCCATGGTTTTGGTCCAAGTGACCTCAGAGTTGTGGCTGGATGAAAAGTTCCTGCTCCAACCTCCATATCATATGGTTGTAAAATTATACAACCATGTTTACTCCAATATTTTTGGAGGTTTAAAATTGTATCCTGAAAAGTTTGAAATTTTGGTTTTTTTTTAGAGGCCATATTTTTGCCAAATAGATTTTTCTTCTAATATATTTGCGACCTGATCGACGTGATCGTTAGATGATGACAATTTTTTACTTAACCAACTTTTAGATTTTTCAAATTTTTTGATTATTACATCTTCTCCAAATTTTTCTCTCAACACTTGATTGGCATCACCTATTTCGTCAATCAAACCAAGTTCTTTGGATTTAGTTCCAGACCAAAACTCTCCAGAAAATAACTCAACTTCTGATTTCTTTAGTTTTTCACCTCTACTTTTTTCAACAACATTAATGAAATCTTTATGCAAATCTAATTGTATATTTTTTAATCTTTCTATATCTTCTTTTTTTTCGTCAAGAAACGGATCGAGAGTGCTTTTATTTTTACCAGCAGTATGAACTCTTCTTTCAACTCCAATTTTTTTAATTAATTCTGTAAAACCAAATGATGAATAAATTACACCTATAGATCCAATAATTGAACTAGAGTTTGCATAAATTTCATCACCAGCACACGCAATCAAATAGCCTCCTGATGCAGCAATATCCTCTGCAAAAACTATTACCTTTTTTTTATTTTTTTTCGCTTGTTGTCTTATAAAATTAAAGATTAAGTGTGATTGAACAGGTGATCCACCAGGAGAATTAATTGTAATAGCAACGCATGGTGCTTTTTTTACAGAAAAAGCCTTTAAAATTATCTCTTCTTGACCTGAAAAATCTATACCTTGTTTAAATTTACCTACATTTCCGATAACACCAGCTAATTTAATATGAGGAATAATTTTCTTCTTTTTAAAAATTGAGAGCATAACAAAACTTTATAGAATTTTTGTATTAATATAAAGACACCTTATAATTGAAGATTTAGGTGCGTCAATTGATAAGTATCAAAAGAAACTTATTACATTAATTTGCTCACATTATGGGAAGCGTAATTCAACTTAAAGAACAAATTAATAACTCTTACTTTCAACTTAAAAACTCAGTTGAAAATAAGTTAATGCTTGTTGAAGAAAAAATTAAATCAAAACTAGATAGTAATGTTGAGCTAGTTAAAAAAATGACAGATTATCATTTAAATACTGGTGGCAAAAGGTTAAGAGCCTTATTAACTTTGGGTTCATCAAAGCTATGTGGTTACACAAAAGGTACCAGAGATATTAATTTAGCAGCTTGTGTAGAACTAATTCATGCTGCAACTTTGATGCATGATGATGTTATAGATAATGGTTCAATTAGAAGGGGTAAAAAAACACCAAATAAAATTTGGGGTAACCACTCATCTGTTCTAGCTGGCGATTATCTTCTTAGTAGGTGTTTTGAAATGATGGTAGAGGATGAAAACATTGAAGTTTTAAAACTATTATCGTCAACATCATCAATAATTGCTCAAGGTGAAATTTTGCAACTCCAGCATAAAGGTGAGGTTGATATGCTTGAAGAAACTTATTTGAAAATAATTTCTTCAAAGACGGCTGAGTTATTTGCTGCTGCTACTAAAGTAGGAGCAATTTTATCAGAAATGAAAACTAAAGAGAAAGAAGCTTTAGAGTTTTATGGTAGGAATTTAGGTTTAACTTTTCAAATTGCTGATGACACTTTAGATTATAATTCAGAATTAAAAATATTTGGAAAAAATATCGGTCAAGACTTCTATGAGGGAAAAATTACACTACCAATAATTCTTCTATTTCAAAAAGCTAATAAAGATGAAAAAGAAACTCTTAAGAAAACTTTTGCAAAAGAAGAGAGAAATCAAAATGATTTAAATTATACCTTATCTTTAATAAAGAAATACGATATTTTAAATAGTTGTTATCAAAAGGCCAAGCACTATATTAATTTGTCATCAAATTCATTGTCGGTATTTAAAGACTCTGAAGAAAAAAATATCCTTGAAAATTTAACATCTTTTAGTATATCAAGAAATTTTTAGGGGCTTAAAAGACTTTTGGTCCAACCATTATTTGCTGTCAATTTATACTTTAGTCTTTCGTGTATTCTATTATCTCCATCTAACCAAAATTCTATGCTTGTAGGTTTTAAATTCCAGCCTGACCAATGATTTGGTCTTGGAACATTATTTTGATCCTGGTATTTATTTTTAAATTTTTCTAATGATTTTATCAATTCTTCCCTATTGACTAATTCACTACTTTGTTTTGATGCCCAAGCCCCAATTCTACTTTCGTAAGCTCTAGAGTTAAAATAATTATCTGCTACCTCATCTTCTACTTGGCTCAAAGTACCTACAATTCTAATTTGCCTAAGCAAACTTTTCCAATGAAAACACATTGTTGCATTGGGGTTTTCTTTTATTTCGTTTCCTTTCTGACTATTAAGATTAGTATAAAAAACAAATCCATTTTTATCGTAACCTTTAAGAAGCACCATCCTTACTGATGGAACACCTTGTTTTGTTGCAGTTCCAAGAGCTAAAGCATTTGGATCATTAATTTCGTTCTTTTTTGCCTCTTCGTACCAACTTTCAAATAATTTAAAAGGATCATCTAAATCTAGAAAGCATTTATTAAGCCCTAGTGAGTTTTTTTCATTCATAATTTTAACAAAATAATCTATACAATATAAATAATGTCATTTAATACTTTTGGAAAGGTTTTTCGTTTCACTACATGGGGAGAATCTCATGGTCCTGCAATTGGTTGTATAATAGATGGTTGTCCACCACTAATAAACCTCAATGAACGAGATATTCAGATAGAACTCAACAAAAGAAAACCTGGTCAATCTAAATTTACTACTCAAAGAAAAGAAAGTGATAAAGTAGAGATTCTTTCAGGAGTCTTTGAAGGCAAAACAACTGGAACTCCAATCTCTTTAATAATTTATAACGAGGATATGCGCTCAAAAGATTATAATGATATTAAGGATAAATTCAGACCAGGTCATGCTGATTTTACTTACTTTAAAAAGTATGGAATTAGAGATTATAGAGGTGGTGGAAGGTCTTCAGCGAGAGAGACTGCTTCTAGAGTTGCAGCAGGAGCGGTAGCAAAAAAAGTTTTGGAAAAAAAATTAGGTAAAAAATTTAAAATTTCTGGTGCAGTTACACAGCTTGGAATTCTTGGATGCGATACAAACAAGTGGGATGATAAGATAATTTATAAAAATCCGTTTTTTTGTCCTGATAAATCAATGCTTAAAATATGGGAAAAATATCTTTTGAGTATTAGAAAGGCAGGTTCATCCTGTGGTGCTATAATTGAAATTAGAGCTAATGGTATTCCTGCAGGATTGGGGGCACCAATTTACTCAAAACTAGACTCTGATATTGCATCTGCAATGATGAGTATTAATGCTGTAAAAGGAGTCAATATTGGCTCTGGAATGAATTCCGCTCAATTGTCTGGAGAAGAAAATTCAGATGAAATTTCAAAATCAAAAAATAAATTAAAGTTTAACTCAAATAATGCAGGTGGAATTCTTGGTGGTATCTCTTCTGGTCAACAAATAATTGTTTCATTTGCTGTAAAACCTACATCATCAATTTTAAAGAGCAGAAAGACAATTAATAAATTTGGAAAAAATACTAGTATATCTGTTAAGGGAAGACATGATCCGTGTGTTGGAATTAGAGCAGTTCCAGTGGGTGAGGCTATGCTATCATGCGTTTTACTTGATCATTATTTATTGAATCAAGCTCAATGTGGATAATTACTTTATTTTTGTTTTTGTAAGATAATATTTGAATTTAATACATCTAAAATTTGTTCTTCAATAGAAATGCTATCTAAATTTGCGAGTTTATACATGTTTTCAGGTTTGTCTTGATCAATAAAAATATCTGGAAGTTTCATTGATCTAAATTTTAAATTTGAGTCCATTAGTCCCTTTTTTGTTAAAAAATCAATTACATGAGAGCCGAATCCACCAATTGACCCTTCCTCAATAGTTACAATTGCCTCGTGTGTTGTTGCTAATTGCCATATCAAATTTTCATCCAATGGCTTGGCAAATCTTGCATCCACTATTGTAATATTAACACCTTTTTTTTTTAAATTTTCTGATGCCCTTAAACTTTCACTTAATCTTGCACCAAAGTTTATTAAAGCTAACTTTTTTCCATCTTGAATAATTCTTGATTTACCAATCTCTATCTTTTCATTAATTGATGGCAATATTGATCCAATACCACTCCCTCTTGGATACCTGAATGCACAGGGTCTATCATTAATTTCTGTAGAAGTATTAATCATTCTTACCAACTCGGCCTCATCACTTGCAGCCATTACAATAAAATTTGGTAGTGTTGCTAAATAAGTTGTGTCAAAACTACCTGCGTGTGTAGGTCCATCAGCTCCAACTAATCCTGCTCTATCTATTGCAAATCTTACAGGTAAACTCTGTATCGCAACATCATGAACGACTTGATCATATGCTCTCTGAAGAAATGTTGAATAAATTGCTGCATAAGGTTTATAATTCTCAGTCGCTAAGCCGGCTGCAAACGTAACGGCGTGTTGTTCAGCAATACCAACATCATAAGTTCTATCTGGAAATTCTTTTCTAAAATTGTTTAATCCAGTTCCATCTGGCATTGCAGCTGTTATTGCAACAATTTTACTATCTTTTTTTGCGTGTTGTATCAGAGTATCAGCAAAAACTTTAGTGTATGACGGTATTTTACTGGAACTTTTTTCTTGTTCCCCAGTCTTTACATTAAATTTGGATACACCATGATAATGATCTTTTGCTTCTTCAGCAAAAGAATAGCCTTTTCCTTTTTTTGTTTTTATATGAATTAATATTGGACCTTGGTGTTTTGAATCCCTTGCATTTCTTAAAATTGGAATCAATGAAGAAAGATCATGGCCATCGATAGGACCAATATAATAGAAACCTAATGAGCTAAATAAAGTTCCACCAGTCACAGCTGATCTCAATAAATCTTCAGCTTTGCCAGCTTTTGCACTAAATCTTTTTGAAAATGCTGATGTAATCAATTTTATAGTTTCTCTTAAACTAAAATATATTTTACCAGAAAAAATTTTAGCTAAATATGTTCCCATTGCTCCAACAGGCCTTGCAATTGACATGTCGTTATCATTTAATATAACAATCATTTTGGTCTTTGAGGCACCTGCATTATTCATGGCCTCATAAGCCATGCCTGCACTTATTGCACCATCACCAATCACTGCTATAACATTCTCTGATTTTTTTGATAATTTATTTGCTTCTGCAATTCCCAAAGCTGATGAAATTGACGTAGAACTATGCGCAGCTCCGAAAGGATCATATTCACTTTCTAAACGCTTAGTAAATCCTGAGAGACCCCCTCCTTGCCGAAGTGTTCTTATTTTATCTTTTCTTCCTGTTAAAATTTTATGAGGATAACATTGGTGTCCTACATCCCAAATTAATTTATCACTTGGTGTGTTAAAAATATAATGTAATGCTACGCTTAATTCTACTACACCTAAACTAGCACCTAAATGTCCTCCAGTAACTGATACTGCATCGATCATTTCCTCTCTTAATTCATCAGCAACCTTTTGCAGTTTTGTTTCAGGAACTTTTTTTAAGTCTGATGGAAAATTAATCTGATCTAAAAATTCGTAATTTTTTTTCATTTATTTCTATTTAAAATATAATTTAGAGTTTCAGTTAAATTCTTAGATTTTGGTCCATACTTTTTTAACTTAGTATTTATTTTTAAAATTAGTTTATTCGCATATTTAATAGTATTTTTATCTCCCAGTAAACTAATAAGAGTTGCTTTACCTTTTTTCTTGTCTTTTCCAGTTTTTTTTCCTGCAGCAGAAAGACTTCCATTATAATCAATTAAATCGTCAGCAACTTGAAATAGTAATCCTATATCAGCTCCGATATTTTCAAATTTTTGGATATCTTTTTTACTTTTGTTCTTTAAAATTAATGGAGCTACACAACAAAAACTAAACAGTTTTCCAGTTTTTTTTATTTCCATTTCAATTATTTTTTTTTCTGAAATTTTCTTATGTTCATAGCTAAGATCTAAATATTGACCACCAGCAATCCCAAGATGTCCAGAACTCTCAGAAATTTTATTAATTAATCTAATTTTTGTTTTTTCATTGATATTTAAATCTTTGTGACTCAAAATTTCGAATGCCATAGTTAAGAGTGAGTTTCCAGCAAGAACAGCTGTAGACTCTCCAAATTTGATATGAGTAGAAGGCTTACCTCGTCTTATTAAATCATTATCCATACATGGTAAATCGTCATGAATAAGTGAATAAGCATGAATACATTCTACAGCAGCACCAACAATTAGTAAGGTTTTATAATTTAAGTTAAATATTGAACCAACATCAACTAGTATTTTTGATCTTATTTTTTTACCACCCGAAAATAATCCATATTGCATTGGGACAATTAGTTCTGATTTTTTTTGCTTTTTAATAAATCTTTTTAAAAAAATATTTGTGTCTTTAGCAATTTTATTTAGTTTTTTTTGCATTATTTTTTAAGGTTATCTTAGATATATTATCTTTAGTTGTTGTATTAATATCAGTAACTTTTTTTTTAAATTTTTTCTCGATGATATTGTTAAGTTTTATCAAATTTTGATATTTTTCAATTGAATTTTGTAAATCTTTTTGACTTTCTAAATCCTCAATTATCTTATTAGCTTCGAGAGTTAGTTCCTCCAGAGACGAGGATTCATAATCATTTGGTAAATCTTTATCTTTCATATAATACTCTCAGATAATACATGAAAATGAATCTTGCAAATATTAAAAAAGCAAAAAAACTTCTGTATAAAAGGGAGTGTATTGCTATACCTACAGAAACAGTTTATGGTTTGGCGGGTAATGCCTACTCAGACCAAGCTTGTCAAAAAATATATAAACTTAAAAAAAGACCAAAAAATAACCCTCTAATAGTTCATTATCTGAATATTCAAAGGTTGAAAAAAGATTGTCATTTAAACAATGACTTTATTAAACTATATAAAAAATTTTGTCCTGGTCCTTTAACTTTTATACTAAATCTTAAAAAATCATCAAAAATTTCAAAAATAATTACTAACAAAAAAAATACATTGGCAGTAAGATTTCCGCGGCACTCAATCACGAGAAGATTACTAAAAATTTTAGAATTTCCTTTAGCAGCTCCAAGTGCTAATCCCTCATCTAGGGTAAGTGCTGTAACATCTAATCATGTAAAAGAAGATTTTGGAAAAAAAATTAAATACATACTTGAGGGCGGAAAATCATCTATTGGAGTAGAATCAACAATTATTGACCTTAGAGAGAAACCTAAAATCTTAAGATTGGGGGGCTTAAATGTTTCAACTATTCAAAAAATACTTGGGAAAAAAATAACAATAAACAACAAACCTTCAAAAATCGTTTCACCAGGTCAACTAAAGGTTCATTATTCACCAGGTTTGCCCATCAGACTTAATGCAAAAAATATTCGTAAAGATGAAGCATACTTATTGATTAGAAAGAAAAAAGTAAGTAAACCAAATTTTTATTTTTTGTCACAAAAAGGAAATCTAAAAGAAGCTGCAAAAAATTTATATTCTACTTTAAGAAAAATTAAAAAAAAGAAATACAGCTCGATTGCAGTATGTAAAATCCCTGATAGAGGATATGGTAAAACAATTAATGATAGGTTATTAAGAGCATCAAGATTCAATGAAAAAACCACTTGAAGTTATAGGATTATCAAAAACTTATAATACAAAAGAAGCAGTAAAAGACGTTTCTTTTAAAGTAAATCAAAATGAAATTATTGGGATACTTGGTCCTAATGGTTGTGGAAAAACTACTACAATCGGAATGATTTTGGGTTTATTAAAACCATCAAAAGGAAAAGTTTTAATAAATGGTGTCGAAATTGAAAACCAACGTGTAGATTTACTAAATCAATTAAATTTTATATCACCTTATATAGAGTTGCCTAAAAAATTGACAGTTAGACAAAATTTAGAAGTTTATGGGAGGCTTTATGATGTGAACAAACATAAGGCAAAAATTGAATATCTGTGTGAAAAATTAAGACTCTACGAATTTATAGATAAATTAACTGGGGAATTGTCATCTGGTCAAAAAAATAGAGTTAGTCTTGCAAAATCAATAATTAATAATCCAAAAGTTTTACTTCTTGATGAACCTACAGCATCACTTGATCCTGAAACGGGTGATTTCGTTAGAAGTTTTTTAGAGGAATATCAACAGGAAAATAAAACATCTATTCTATTAGCATCACATAATATGGCAGAGGTAGAGAGACTATGTTCTTCAGTTTTAATGATGAATAAAGGATCGATTATTGATGAGGGAAGTCCAGAGGAATTAATTAAAAAACATGGAAGAAAAAATATGGAAGAAGTTTTTTTAAAACTTACAAGGGAAAAAGTATGAATTTTAATAAAATGTATGGTCTTTTCCTTAGACATTTTTATTTAATTAAAAGTTCTTTACCAAGAATTTTGGATTTAATTTATTGGCCAACAATTCAAATAATTTTGTGGGGTTTTATCTCAAAGTTCTTTTCAATACATAGTGACTACTATAGCAATACTTTGGGAGTAATTTTAACGTGTGCAATACTTTACGATATTCTTTTTAGATCAAGCATTAGTTTTAACATGCTTTTTTTAGAAGAAATCTGGAGTAGAAATTTCACAAATTTGTTTATTGCTCCCCTTAAGCTTAAAGAAATTATTGTTTCATTAATTTTTACTGCTTTGATAAGGACTTTAATAGGATTGGTTCCTGCGATAATGCTAACCTCTCCTTTATTTGGTGTATCAATTTTAAAATTGGGATTACCGCTTTTATTCCTATTTCTGAGTTTATATCTTTTTGGTATAACACTTGGGTTGTTTGTGAGTTCAGGACTAATTAGATTTGGTCCATCATTTGAAAATATTGCATGGTCGTCCCTATTTTTGCTAGCTCCTTTAGGATGTATATATTATCCAATAGAAATTCTACCAGAATTATTTCAATTTATAGCAAAAGGTTTGCCGCTTGTTTATATTTTCGATGAGACTAGAAACATACTTTTAAATGGGTCGATTGATTATGCAAATTTGAAACAAGCATATTTATTAAACCTGATCTATTTAATCATTGGAATAGTTCTATTTTATTTGTCTTTTTTGAGAGCTCGAATTAAAGGAACATTAATTAACATGGGTGAATAATTGGTGCGCCTGCTAGGAGTCGAACCCAGAACCTCCTGATCCGAAGTCAGGCGCTCTATCCAGTTGAGCTACAAGCGCATATAATAGTAATATATCATTTTATGAAAAAAAAAATAAATTTGATTGTAAAAGAAAGCAATAAAAATATGCGTATAGATGTTTTTATTAATAGTAAGGAAAATGAGATAAGTAGAACTAGAATAAAAAACTTAATTTTAAGTAAGAAGCTTAAGATTAATAATAAAGTTATTTCAGATCCTGCCAAAAAAGTTTTAAAAGACGATGCTATAGAATTAATAATTCCAGAGCCTAAAAAAGCTTCTCTGAAACCATTTAAATTCAAATTAGATATTGTTCATGAGGACAAAGATATAATAGTACTAAACAAACCAGCAGGTATCGTAATGCATCCAGGTGCTGGGAATTTTGACAATACAATTGTAAATGCATTAGTGGATTACGATAAAGACTCTCTTTCAAATGTTGGTGATGAACTTAGACCAGGAATAGTACATAGGATAGACAAAAATACATCAGGTTTAGTAGTCATAGCAAAAAATAATCTATCGCATGAAAACTTATCTAATCAGTTTAATAAACACTCTATAACAAGAGTTTATCAATTATTAATATGGGGAAAAGTTAGGCCTTCTAGGGGAAAAATTGAAACTTTAATAACACGAAGTTCAAAGAATAGACAAATGATGGAAGTTAGTCGGACTAAAGGAAAAAAAGCGATTACCAATTATAGAACTATCGAAATTTTTGAAAATAAACACACACCAACTTTAAGTTTAGTAGAATGTAAACTTGAAACGGGCAGAACCCATCAAATTAGAGTTCACATGAATTTTTTAGGAAATAGTATTGTTGGTGATGATAAATATAAAAAAAAGTTTAAGAAAATTAAAAATATTAATCCATTGATAGAGCAAAATTTAAATAGTCTTAATAGACAATTTCTTCATGCTAAGACTCTAGGCTTCATTCACCCCACGAAAAGCAAAGAAATGGTTTTCAACTCAAATTTACCTTTAGAACTTGAGAATATTTTAAAAATACTAAGAAATACTAATAAATAAATCATTGAAAAATATAAATAATTAATTAGATAAACTCTTTATGAATACCGCAATAAATAATAACTTGCCCATTTTAAGTAATGAAGGTGGTCTATCTGCATATTTGGAACAGATTAAAAAATTCCCTATGCTTGATGCAGAAGAAGAATATATGTTAGCAAAAAATTGGAAAACAACTGGTAATATCAAAGCAGCAGAAAAATTAGTAACGAGTCATTTGAGATTGGTTGCGAAAATTGCAATGGGATATAAAGGATATGGATTACCAGTAAATGAGATGATCTCTGAAGGGAATATTGGTTTAATGCAAGCGGTAAAAAAATTTGAACCTGAAAAAGGTTTTAGATTAGCCACATACGCGATGTGGTGGATCAAAGCTTCAATACAAGAATATATTTTAAGATCGTGGAGTTTAGTTAAGATTGGTACAACAACTGCACAAAAAAAATTATTTTTTAATCTTAAGAAATTAAAAAACCAAATAGCTCCTCAAACTGAAGGGGATTTAAAAAATGAACATGTTGATGAAATAGCTAACAAGCTTGATGTTAGTAAAGATGAGGTCATTTCGATGAATCGAAGATTATCGGGAAAAGAATTCTCTCTTAATGCACAAGTTGGTGAAGATGGCGATGAGTGGCAAGACTGGTTAGTTGATAAAGAATTAGATCATGACTTAAAATTTGCTCATCAGGAGGAAATGGAACAAAGAAAAGACTTGTTAAAAAACTCAATTCAAGTCCTAAATGAAAGAGAGAGAGAAATTTTATATTCTAGAAGACTAAATGATAATCCAACTACATTGGAAGATCTAAGTAAAAAATATAAAATTAGTAGAGAAAGAGTAAGGCAAATTGAAAATAAAGCTTTTGAAAAATTACAAAAGCATATGCTTTTACTTGCAAAGTCAAAAAACTTATTACCTGTTAATTAAATCTCAAAAGGATTTTCGATTAATATCGTATCGTCACGCTCTGGGCTAGTTGAAATACTTGATATTTTAGTCTCAATAAAATTTTCAACTTCTTTAATATAATTTTTAGCATTTTCTGGAAGGTCATTAATATTCTTAATACCACTTGTTGATTTTTTCCAGCCATCAAAAGTTTTATAAATAGGTTTTATTTTAAGCTGATCCTCTACTGCTGCTGGTAAATAATTAATTTTTTTTCCATCTAACTCATATTCAACACACATCTTAATTTCATCTAATTCGTCTAAAACATCTAGCTTTGTGAGTGCTATACCATCAATCCCTGAGACTTTGATAGTTTGTCTAACTAAAACACCATCAAACCATCCACATCTCCTTTTTCGACTGGTAACTGTTCCAAATTCTTTTCCTCTTGTTCCTAAAAATTCGCCAATATCATCTTTTAATTCTGTTGGAAACGGACCTTCTCCAACCCTAGTCGTATATGCTTTAGTGATTCCTAAAACATAATTAATTGTGTTTAGTCCACATCCTGTACCAGTAGCGGCGCTTGACGCTACAGTATTTGAGGATGTCACAAATGGATATGTACCATGATCAACATCTAGTAATATGCCTTGAGCTCCCTCAAATAATATTCTTTTTTTCTGTTTTTTGAATTCGTCAAGTTTCAACCAAACTGGTTTTGAGTATTTCAAGATCTTAGGAGCAATTTTTAATAAATCTTTTTTTAATTGATCTTTCTCATAGATTTTTTTACCTAAGCCTTTTCTAATTGCATTATGATGTAAAAGAACAGACTCTAACCTTTGATCTAGATTTTTTTCAGATCTCAAGTCCATTACTCTTATTGATCGTCTACCAACTTTATCTTCATATGCTGGCCCGATACCTCTTCTGGTTGTTCCAATTTTTCCTTTACCCGCACTATCTTCACGGATTTCATCCATTTCCCTATGAAAAGGTAAAATTAAATTTGCAGAATCTGAAATTATAAAATTATCAGTGTCGACCTTAACTCCTTTTGATTTAATTTCTTCAATTTCATCTAATAATGCCCAGGGGTCAACGACAACTCCATTTCCAATTATTGATATTTTATTTTTTCTTACAATCCCGGATGGAAGTAGTCGAAGTTTATAAGTTACACCATTTATTACAAGAGTATGGCCCGCGTTGTGACCACCTTGAAATCTAACTACAACATCAGCTTGTTCAGATAACCAATCAACTATCTTACCTTTTCCCTCATCTCCCCATTGAGAACCAACAACAACAATATTTTTCATTAATTAAATTTTTGTTTTGTTTTCATTGAATTAACATGATTTATGGGACCATGTCCTTTTCCATAGTTTGGATTTGTAAGTATCGCTGAATTTACATATTTAATTCCCAACGCACAAGCGCTCTTAATACTTTTTCCACATGAAAGAAAAGTTGCTATCGCACTAGATAATGTACATCCCGTACCATGAGTATTTTTTGTTCTATGCCTAAAACTTGTAAAAACTTTAAAATCAGATTTGCTTAGGTATAAATCTATTACTTTTTTTGATTTTAAATGGCCACCCTTCAACAATACATTTTTAGCTCCTAAATCTATCAATTTATTTGCTGCAAAAATCATATCCTCTTTGTTTTTAATACTAGTCTCTGCTAAAATTTCTGCCTCTGGAATATTTGGTGTGATCAAAAGAACATTTTTTAGTAGCTTTTTTTTTAAAGTTTGTATTGCTTTACTATCAATTAATTTAGCACCACCCTTTGCAACCATTACAGGGTCTAAAACAATTTTTTTTACTTTTAGTATCTTCAAAGCGTGAGCTACTTTTTCAACAACTTCAGTAGAGTGAAGCATACCTATTTTGATGGCATCAGGTCTTATATCTCTTGATGAATAAATAATTTGATTTTTTACTTCATTAGTTGGTATTGAAATAACTGATTTAACACCCATTGTATTTTGAACAGTCACTGCTGTAATAGCGGTCATTGCATAAGAGCCAAGACTAGTGACAGTTTTAATATCTGCCTGTATACCAGCCCCACCAGATGAGTCTGATCCAGCAATTATCAAAATTTTAGACTTCAATCTCAATTTATTTAAATTCTTTTGAAATCATATTTATACATTTTTTAAGCAAAATTTTATTTTCACTCTCACCCATTATTCTTATCTTTGGTTCAGTGCCTGATTTTCTTACAAGAATTCGACCTTGATTTTTAATTAATTTTTTTGCAATTTTAATGGATCTTTTAACAGAGTGATTTTGAAGTATTTTATCATCTTTTATTTTTATATTTTCTAAAATTTGTGGAATTTTTTTAAAGACATTAAAAAAATCACTGGCTTTAGTTTTTCTATTCATTGATTTGATAATCTCTAAAGCAACAAGCACACCATCGCCTGTTGTTGCAAATTTTCCTAAAATAATATGACCCGATTGCTCTCCTCCTAAATTGAATTTTTTCTTTTGCATCAATTCCTTAACATATCTGTCCCCAACATTAGCTCTTAAAAATTTAATTCCTTTTTCTTTTAAAAATTTTTCTAAACCGTAGTTTGACATTAAGGTCCCGACAACACCTCCTTTGAGAATTTTTCTCTTTTTCCATTGTAAAGCTAATGCAGCGATAATTTGATCACCATCAATTATAGATCCTTTTTCATCACACATTATTATTCTGTCAGCATCTCCATCTAAAGATATACCCAAATCTGCTTTGAATTTTTTAACATTTCTTTGTAGTTTTTCTGGAAAAGTTGAACCACAATTTTTATTAATATTAAATCCATTTGGTTTATTGCCTATAACTTTTAATTTTGCTCCAAGTGATCTGATTAATTTTGGTGCAGATTTATATCCAGCTCCATTTGCGCAGTCTAGAACCACTTTAAAATTATTTAATTTAAAGTTTCTTGATAACTTTTTTTTACAAATTTTAATATATTCATCAGTTCCAGTCTCTAGCCTTTTAACCCTTCCTAATTTTTTTGGATTTGATAAGTGTTTTTGAACTTTACTATCTATTAAATTTTCAATTTTTTTTTGAATTTTATCAGATAGTTTTAATCCATCAGGACCGAATAACTTTAAACCATTATCATAAAATAAATTGTGTGAAGCAGTGATCATAATACCAAGATTTGCATTCATTGATTTTGTCAACATTGCAAGGCCATTTGTCGGCAATGGGCCCAGTGTATAAACGTGCATTCCCGCAGATGCTAAACCTGAAACTAGTGCAGGTTCTAATGCGTATCCTGAAAGTCTAGTATCTTTAGCAATAATTGCTGTTTGTTTTCTTTTTTTTAAATTTGTGAAATATTTTCCTGCTGCTAATCCAAACTTAAAGAACATATCTCCATTAATGTTCCCACTATTTACCTGCCCTCTAATCCCATCAGTACCAAAATACTTCATTAATTATTTATTAGTGCTTTGAAAACTTTTATAGCTTGATTAACTTCATTGACATCATGAACTCTCAACATTTGTACACCCTGCAACATTACAAAAATACTGCTACTTATTGTTCCTCCTATTCTTAAAGAGCTATTATTATTTCCAGATAAATCTTTTATAAATCTTTTTCTAGAAATACCAAGCAGTATAGGCAAACCCAAAGAATGGTAAATTGATATATTTTTAATTATCGTCATATTATGTTTCAAATTTTTTCCAAAACCTATACCAGGGTCTAAGATTATATTATTATGATAAATTCCATTCTGGCGTAAAATATTTAATTTTTCCTCAAAAAAATCGTAAATATCTAACAATACATTTTTATATTTTGGATTTTTTTGCATTACGTCAGGATTGCCAAGTGAGTGTTGGAGTACGAATGGTATATTATATTTTTTTAAAATCTTGATTGAGTTTTTATCAAAATTAAGACCAGAAACATCATTAATTAATTTTACTCCTAGTTTGATTCCCTTTTCCATGATTTCTGATTTTCTAGTATCTAGAGATATAAAATTTTTTTTATCAATTAATTTTAAAATATTTTTGAGTCTATTCCATTCTATTTTTGATTTAACAGCTTTAGATCCAGGTTTAGTGGACTCTGCTCCAATATCAACAAGGTTTGCGCCAGAATTTAAAAGAAAATTTAATTGTTTTTTGGCTGATGCATAATTAAAAAATTTTCCACCATCTGAAAAACTGTCTGGAGTAATATTTAAAATTCCCATTATTTGAGGAATATTTTGAAAATTTAAATTTTTAATATTTTTTTTTTTTGTAATTAATCTTAGATTTTTTTTTACTTTTGTCTTTAAATTTATATTTAATTTGTTCACTTCATTTAAAGAAATTAATTTTTTTGAATTTCTTGTTATTATTTCTATTTTATCAAAAGAAATTTCAGGATTATTATGAAGTGGTAATGTCTTTTTTTTCTTAACTAATAATTTAGATTTTGCACCATAATAGAAATTACACACTCTAGTGTAATATCTAGACATTCAGTCTAATGAACAATTTTTGGTTTTAGGCCTAGAGCACCCATTGCTGACCCTTTGTCATCTTCTACTTTTAAGTCTTGTTTGTCTGCTGGGTATATATTTTTATTGATTATATCTTCAATTTCTTCACCAGTTAATGTCTCATAAGTCATAAGAGCTTTAGCAATTTTGTGTAAATCCTCAACTTTTTCAGTCAAAATTTTCTTTGCAGTATTATAACCCTCATCTATAAGCTTTCTGATTTCTTTGTCTATTTTTTGTGCTACTTCCTCAGAGACTGACTGAGTTTGTGTTACTGATCTTCCTAAAAAAACCTCTTCTTGATTTTCGCCATATTCAACAGGTCCCATTTCTTCGCTCATTCCATACTTAGTTACCATGGCTCTGGCAAGTTGCGTAGCTTGATTTATATCTGATCCACTACCTCCACCTGCTCCTGTTGATATATTATCTTTTCCAAAAATTACTTCTTCAGCAACTCTTCCACCAAAACAAACTGCCAACCTTGCTTTTAAATATTTAATAGAATGACCATGTTTATCTCTTTCTGGCAAATTCATAACCATACCTAATGCTCTACCCCGAGGTATTATAGTTGCTTTATGTATAGGATCATAACTTGGCATGTTGAAAGATACAAGCGCATGACCCCCTTCATGATAAGCTGTTAATTTTTTTTCATCCTCTGTCATCACCATCGAACGTCTCTCAGCTCCCATCATTACTTTATCCTTTGCTTCCTCAAACTCATTTAGTGTAACAATTCTCTTATTTTTTCTAGCAGCCAACAAAGCCGATTCATTTACCAAATTAGCTAGATCTGCCCCAGAAAAACCAGGTGTACCTCTCGCAATAGTTCTTAGATTAACATCTGGTGCCATTTTTATTTTTTTAACATGAACCTTTAGAATTTTTTCTCGTCCAATTATATCAGGATTTGATACAACTACTTGTCGATCAAACCTACCCGGTCTTAATAAAGCAGGATCTAATACATCTGGTCTGTTTGTTGCAGCAATAATTATTACTCCTTCATTAGTATCAAAACCATCCATCTCAACTAAAAGCTGGTTAAGAGTTTGTTCTCGTTCATCGTTTCCACCACCTAAACCAGCACCCCTACTTCTTCCAACAGCATCAATTTCATCTATGAAAATTATACAAGGGGAATTTTTTTTTCCTTGTTCAAACATATCTCTCACTCTAGAAGCGCCAACTCCTACAAACATTTCAACGAAATCTGAACCTGAGATCGTAAAGAATGGTACTCCAGCTTCACCTGCTATCGCTCTTGCTAATAAAGTTTTTCCAGTACCTGGTGGACCGACCAATAAAGCACCTCTTGGTATTTTTCCTCCAAGTCTACTAAATTTTCTTGGATCTTTTAAAAATTCTACAATTTCTTCAACTTCTTCTTTTGCTTCTTCTACACCTGCAACGTCATTAAATGTAACTTTACCCTTAAGTTCATTCATCATTTTTGCTTTTGATCTTCCAAAACCCATAGCTCCACCTTTGCCACCTTGCATTTGTCTCATGAAAAAAATCCAAACAGCAATTAATAACAACATAGGAAACCATGAAAGCAGGACACCAAATAATGATGGCATTTTTTCTTCAATAGGTGCAGCTGAAATACTCACTCCTTTTTCAGAAAGTTTTTCAATTAAATTTGGATCGTTAGGAGAATAAGTTGTAAATGAGTTTCCATTTGAATACACACCTTTGATATTGTTACCTTGAATTTCTACTTTTAATACTTCTCCATTTTCAACAGATGTCAAGAATTCTGAGAATATAACCTTGTCCCCACCTCTAATATTTGTTTGGGGATTTTTAAACATATTATAAAGACCAATAGTTAAAAAAACTATGATAGCCCACATTGCAATGTTTTTTATATTCATAGGCTTAAAATAAGAATTATTATCAATTTAACAAGTGGCATTTTGTGTAAAGTGGCATTATTTTAGGGCTCTTTAGAGATAATTATTGATTGATTGACCTTTTCAATAATACAACCACCTAATGTAGCTCTATTCAATCGATTATTTTCAACTTCCCGGATAATTTTTTCTAATTTTTTTCCTCTCACAAAATAATATTTTTCACCGATTAACTTTAATGATTCTGAAAAAGCTCTAAAAGTAACCTCTTGGGGTTGAAGAAAAAAATCACTATTGATAACTAATCTTTTTTTATTGTTTAAAAAAGAGGTATTTTCTCGTAAATTTTTATCAACATAAAACTCAATTACTTTGTTTGCATATTTTAAATTTTTAATCGTTTTTTTTAATTTATTTTTATCTAACCCATCTCTTTCAAGATTTTCCATTAATTTTCTTACTCGAACTCTTTGATATTTTTCATCATAGTTTGTTGGATCTTCTACATAAAAATCAAAAACTTTTTTTGAAATAAAAATTAAATCCTCTTTTTTTATATTAATTAAAGGTCTTAATATGTTCTTTTTTTTTATTGTTGTCTTTATATCTAGAGATGTGAGACCTTTTATTCCACTACCCCTCAGAAGTCTTATAAAAAAATTTTCAATCAAATCATCCTCGTGATGCCCCATTAAAATATCTTTGATTTTTAATTGATTACATTTCTTGAAAAGTATTTCATATCTTTTTGTTCTAGCAATTGACTGGATGCTTTTCTTTGGTTTCTTTCCTTTCCAGGTTAATACTTCTGATTTTATAAAGTTTCTTTTAAGCAAATTTAAAACAAATTTAGCCTCTTTTGTAGACTCAGGTCTAAGTTTATGGTCGATAATATAAAACTTTGATTTTAAATTTTTTTTAATTGCATAAATTTTAGATAAAAAAGCTAAAGCAAGACTATCTGGACCACCTGAGACCGCAACTGCAAAACTTTCATCTAAATTTAAAGAGATCTCAAATTTTTTATAAATCTTATTTATTCTTTTATTATTTAAGTTATCTCTTAAAAGTTTAGGAATTTTGGTTGTTGCATTCGAATTTCTGAGACTCATATTTAGCTTTTTGTATCACAGATTGGTTCGCTTCTGGATATTGTTCTTCAACACCATTGATCATTTTACAACCTTGATCTTTTTCTCCAATTTGTACCATTGATACACCAAGCTTTAATAAGTTTATAGGTGCTTTTTCACCTTTAGGGTATCTTTGATAACCTTCTAAATATGCTGAGGCTGCATCCGTATACAATTGTCGTATCCTAAAAGTTTCTGCATACCAATATTGAGCATTCCCAGCCAAATTATGTTCAGGATTTGTGTCAACGAACTCTCTGAATGCTCTTTCAGCAGTTGAATAATCACCAACTTTTAAAAAGCTTGTAGCAAACTGATATTGTTTATCTGGAGATTCATCTGGAAGAATTTTTTCTTCAGCTTGAAAAGTTTCAGTTACTACTAAAGCTGTTGAGTCTACAGAATTTGTTTTTTGTGATGTTTCATTGGTCGCTGTATCTTTATATGATATCGATCCCAAATCTTGAGGTTGAGAACTTCCAGGTAAAACTTCTAACTGCTCATTATTTGTTTTTTTTGTTAATTTATTTTTATTTGCATCAGAAGACACAACACTTTCCAAGTCCTGAAATCTTATTTGATTATCTGCTTGCACTTTTGACATTCTGCTGGATAGTTTGTCTAACTTAAAATTTATTTCCTCAAACTTATTTGTAAGTTCTTGAAATTGATTTTCAATTTCTGAAAGTTTTAATAAATGTCTTGTAAGAACATCTTCTGAATTATTATCTAAATTTGAATTTAAATTTTCAGAGCTATCACTATTTAATTCTATTGATCCTGAGTATACGGCTTTTTCAAGAGTCTTTATATCTTTCTGAAGTTGATCTAATATTTCATAAATATTATGATTGTCAGCGTAAGAATAAGTTACCAAAAAAAAATTACTTAAACAAAGTGTAATAATTTTTAATTTTCTTAAAATGTGTCGCATTAAAATAATCTTATGATTAAAATAATGGCAAAAAAAAGACCCTTAACTAATTGAATTAATTAAGGGTCTTAAATTTTTTAAAATTAATTTGCTTTTACTGTAACAGATCTTCTGTTTTTTGACCAAGCCAAAGGATTAGAACCAGAGTCAACTGGTCTTTCTTTTCCATAACTTAAAACTGAAATTCTGTTAGAGGAAATCCCATAAGTCATTAAATAATCTTTAGCAGCATTAGCTCTTCTTTCACCTAATGCTAAGTTATATTCTCTTGTTCCTCTTTCGTCAGCATGTCCTTCAAGCACGATTGTAATGTCAGAATTTTTTCTTAACCATGCCGCTTGTTTTCTTAAAGTTTCTCTTGATGCAGTAGTCAAAACTGACTCATTAGTTGCAAAGAAAACTCTGTCAGGAACACCTGAGGCTAAATATTCAACTGTATCTGTTCCAGTGTAAACATCCCCTTGCATTTGGCCTGTAGATTTTTTTGATGTTGCGCAAGCAGACAACACTAAACATGCAAATAATACTAAAAAAGTGTTCTTTAAAATTTTGTTTAATTTCATTAATGCTCCTTGGTCAATATTTCTTATAACTAACTTTTTCACAACTAATTAAATGTTTCAAGGTAAAAAATCAACATATTTTCAGTTAATTACTTAATAAAGATGACCATGATGGGTCTGATGCATCAGTTGGGGTATCTACAAGCCTTTCATTGTAGCCTGTTAAATCAATTGACCACAATTTAGCAGAAAAACCCTCCCCTTTATCATCAGTTTTAGTCTCTCTATAAAAAATTAAAACTCGTCCATTAGGCGACCAGGAAGGAGCTTCTTGATAAAAATTTTCTGTCAACAATCTCTCACCAGATCCATCGGTTCTCATCACACCGATGTAGAATTTACCTTTATGTAATTTTGTAAAAGCGATTAAATCACCTCTTGGAGACCAAACAGGAGTACCATATAAACCATTTCCAAAAGAAATTCTTTTAACATTGCTACCATCACTTTTCATGACATAAATTTGTTGATACCCACTTCGGTCGGAGTTAAAACAAATAAATTTTCCATCCGGGGAATAAGATGGTGAAGTATCTATAGAGGGATGATTGGTAATTTTCTCTACAATTCTATTTTCTAAATCCATTGTATAAATATCTGAATTTCCATCCTTAGCAAAACTCATTATAATTTTTTTTCCATCTGGAGAAAATCTAGGAGCAAAAGTCATTCCTGGAAAGTCTCCTACCACTTCTTGAATACCTGTTTCAATATCAAGAAGATAAACTCTAGGTAAATTTCTAAAATAGGATAGATATGTTACCATTTGGCTTGTAGGATTAAATCTTGGTGTCAAAACAAGTTCATTTCCTAAAGTTAAAAATTTGTTATTTGCACCATCTTGATCCATGATGGCTAATTTTTTAATTCTCTTTGTTTTTGGACCCTCTTCAGCAACATAGATTATCCTCGTATCAAAATAACCTTTTTCTCCAGTTAATCTCTCGTAAACTTTATCTGTTATTATATGACCAACACGTCTCCAGTTGTTTGGCACTGTAGTAAATGCTAGAGCCATCATTTCTTTTCCAGCAAGCACATCCCATAATCTAAACTCAACTCTAAGTTTATCTTCAACATTTTTAACTTTACCTGTTATTAAAGCTTGAGCTTTAATTAAATTCCAATCCTCAAAACGTGGTTTTAGGTGAGCAATATCAGGTGCTTGAAGAAAAGCATTTTTATCTAACGGATTAAAAAGACCTGAAGTTTTCAAATTTTTTTCGATAACTTTAGAAATTTCTGACCCAATATCTTTTTTCTTTAAAGTTTTCTCAAAACTCTTTTTTGACTCGTCATCAATTGATAATGGTGACACTGCAATAGGCAGTGGATTCAAGTTTCCTCGTGTAATATCTACCTCAATTAGACCTAATGCTTTAGTAGGTATTATAAATATTAAAAATAAAATAATTAGATTTCTCATTAAAATATTCTATCCCTCTAACATTTCTCTTGCATCAAAATTTAATTGTAATTCTTTCCATCTTTCATAACCAGTTGTTGGAACTCTTAAGGGCTGGCATAATTTTATTGCTCTTAAAGCACTTTCTGCCAAAACCTTATAAAAACCCTGACCAGGTTTATTCATTCTTGCATGATCCAAAATCTCTGACTCTTGAATTGTTCCATCTGGATTCAGTTGTAGTTTAATTCTTACTAATAAATTTTCATTGTAAGGTAAACCTAAAGGAATACTCCAACAACCAAATATTTGAGCTTTTAAAGCATCCTCTTCGCTTAAAGATAAACCTGCATTTTCAACATTCTTTTTTTGATCTTGCGTAATTTTGTTATTTTTTTTTATCGTTTCAGCGCTTTCAACTTTAGATTTGTCAATTAAGGCTGCGATATTATTTGGATCGAATAACTCTTTTTTTTCAAATTCAGAAACTTGCTTAACTTCATTATCAATTTTTTCTGGATTTTGTTTATCCTCTTTTATTTTCTCAACCTTTTTAGGCTTATCATCTGGCATTGGAACCGCATCTGGTTTAATTTTTTTTACTTTTTTTGGAGGAGCTTGTTCAGATACCAACTTTTTTTCTTTCTCTTTAATTTTTTCAATAATTTTTTTTGCTTTAGGTGCGTATGGAATATTCGTTTTATCTGTAATCTGTATTAATTCTACAGATACAATCGGGGGAAGATCAATTGGTTTTTTAGCTAAGAAAGGTAAACTAAAAGCTGTAATCATTATTAAAACCAGATGTGATACAGAAGATATAATTATACTTCTATTCACTTCTTACCTTTCTTTATATGGTTCGGATATAAGTGCTACTTTAGTGAAACCAGACCCAGATAGTAGGCCCATAATTTCTAATACTCTTCCATAATTAATTGTTTTATCACCCCTCACGTAAATTCTTGTATCAGTTCTATTTTTTGAAACCGCTAAGACTTTTGCTATTATTTTTTCATATTCAACTTTTGATTCTTGAATATAAATTTCACCCTTAGAGTTTATTGTTAAAGTCAGTGGTTCAGCTTCTTCGGGAAGAGAGTCGGCAGAACTTTCTGGTAAATCAACCTGAACTCCAACAGTTAACAAAGGTGCAGTCACCATAAAAATAATTAAAAGCACCAACATTACATCTACAAATGGTGTTACATTTATTTCGCTCATTGGTTCTTTTGATGAACGATTTAATTTAAAAGCCATTTTAGATAATCGTTAAAAATCTTTTTGAGAAATTTTCTAATTTTTGGGAATACTTAATCGAGTCATTATTAAATTTATTATATGCAACAACCGCGGGTATTGCTGCTAGTAGACCTAAAGCAGTTGCGAATAGTGCTTCAGCTATTCCAGGTGCAACAATTGCCAGACTCGTATTTCTTGAAATTGCTATAGATTGAAAAGAGTTCATAATTCCCCAAACTGTTCCGAATAAGCCTATGAATGGAGCTGTTGATCCTACTGTTGCTAAAAAAGTAAAACCTTTAGTGATTTTTGATATTTGTTTTTCAATACCCGTCTCTAACATTGTAGTCATCCTATTGTTTAAATCTGTTCTAGATCTTCTCTTCAATAAGTTTTGCATCGCATCTTTAAAAATTAAAGCCATCGGGTCTTGAACGTTGGCTGGTAGATTATTATAAAAAGTTTCTGCAGATTTAGAATTCCAAAACTTTGTTTCAAACTCTTCTGTAGATTGATTTATTTTTTTAAACAATCTATATTTTTCAATTATTACTGCCCACGAATATATAGAACAAGCTATTAACATTATGATAACTGACTTGACAACTATGTCAGCTCTAATAAATAAATTTATTAAAGAAAAATCAGCACTTGAGGCCAGCCCAACTGCTTGAGACGTGATATCAGCTTCCATATCGTCTTCTCACACTTAAATGTGTCATGATTTTGTCTGAATAATTAAAGCTATTCATCAATTTTGTAAGTTTCATGATAAAAACTTGCTATCAAAATCGCATCAGCTTTATTTGAGTCTTTCTTTCTAGATAATTGAGATGAAAAATATGGAAATATTTCTATTGCTCTTGTTCTGCTGGCATCTTTTTCAGAATTTAAAAGGTTAAAATATTTTTTCCATTTTGCGGGCCTTACAAAGTACATGGGTAATTGCATCGCGGTACAAATACCCTTTAAAATTCCAAATGATTGTCCAAAATTAAACATACTAGTAACGCCTTGACCAGGCATTGCAGAAACGTGTTCAATCACAACTCTAATTTGATTTATTTCAAATTGTTTAATTCTTTTGCTAATTTCATTATAAACTTGCGAGCCATTTACTTGTTTTTTATTTTTTTTCCCATCTGCCATTATAGGCATTTCAATTACGTCTAGGATTTTTCCATTATCTAAAAAACAAATTGAACCAGAAATTCCAGGATCTATACCTATTATTAACATAATTTAATTTACAAATTCAGCATTAGAATAAACATTTTGTACATCATCATTGTCTTCAAGTAATTCAAAGAAATTTACTAAATCTTCATTTTTTTCTTTAGAAATTTTTACACTATTAAGTGGCACCCATTCAATTTCTGTTGAGATAAAATTAGTAATTTCTTTTTCTAATTCTTTTTTAACATTATAAATTTCACTGACAGGACATTGTATTTCGTGAAAATCATTTTCCGATTTACATTCATCAGCTCCAGCATTGGTAGCTAGCTCAAAAATTTGATCATCAGAAACCTCTTTTTTATCGATCTTAATTATTCCTAATTGATTAAAATTATGAGAAGCAGAACCCTGGGTTCCTAGACTGCCACCTGCTTTTTGAAAAATTGTTCTAATACTGGACGCTGTTCTATTTTTATTATCTGTTAATGCTTCTATTATTACCGCTACTTTTTCTGGTCCAAAGCCCTCATATCTTAAATTTTCAAAATTTGACTCAGTATTAACTGAAGATTTATCAATTGCTCTTTCAATATTTTCTTTCGGCATATTTGCTGATCTTGCAGCTTGAATCGCAGATCTTAATCTTGGATTCATTGCTGGATCTTTATCCCCAAGTTTTGCTGCAACAGTGATTTCTTTCGACAACTTTGAAAAAATTTTAGATCTTTGCTTATCGGCTTTACCTTTTTTATGTTTTATTCCTGCCCAATGAGAATGTCCTGCCATAAACTAATTAAGTATTCTTTAGCTGACCTCCAAAAACATAGCTTTCAATTTTATTTGCTAAACCAGTTTTTATATCACAATCAACAATTACTCCACTTAAAGTAGCATCACCAGTTGCTGGATAATGTTTGGTAGACTCTTTTTTCATAAATCTGTTCAAAGAGTTATCTTTATTCATACCAATAACTGAGTCATAATCACCACACATACCTGCATCTGTTTGATAAGCTGTTCCATTTTTCAAAATTCTTGCATCATTTGTTGGAATGTGTGTGTGTGTTCCAACTACTAGAGTAGCTTTACCATCAAAAAAATATCCTATTGCATTTTTTTCACTAGTAATTTCTCCATGAAAATCAACAACTAGAAAATCATAATCCTTTTTTAGCTTGTGCTCTTTTAAAAATTTTTCTGAAATCTCAAATACATCATCACATTTTTTCATAAAAACATTTCCCATTAAATTTAAAACACCAATTTTTATATTTTTTTTATTTTGAAAAACTTCAAATCCCTTACCTGGTGCTGGCTCAAATAAATTTTTTGGACGAAGCAACCTATTTTCATTATCGATAAATTTCATAATATCTTTTTGATCCCAAACATGATTACCAGTAGTAATGACATCAACACCACAATTAAAAAAATCCTCACAGATTTCTTTTGTTAATCCAACTCCTGCCTCAGCTGCATTTTCTCCATTGACGATTACAAAATCAATTTTATTCAATTCTTTTTGGCTTAAAAGATTATTCAAAATTTTCGAACAACCTGAGTTCCCTACCACATCTCCTAAAAATAAAATTCTCATATAAAATTTTTATCTGTTACAATAAAATCGAGTTTCATATCATATTTGTTAACTGGTATTTTTTTTACTTTTTGAAAAGAATAAGCTAACCCAATTAATATAATTTTTTTGTTTTTTTTTACCTTCTTAATATACCTATCGTAATAACCACCTCCGTAACCTATTCTATTTAAATGATTATCAAAAGCTACAAGTGGTACTAAAAGAATACTTGGATAGACAATTTGATTTGATGAAGGTTCAGGTATTCCATATTTATTTATTGATAGAGGCTCTTTTGTTGACCAGTATAAAAAATCCATTTGATTATTTTTTTTAATTTTTGGCAATGATATTTGATAACCAAGTTTTTCAAGTTTATTTAAAATTTGAATTGGATCAACTTCATGATTATATGGATAATAACCACCAATTATTTTTGTATTTACTTTTTCTTTTTTTAAAATTTTTATAATATTACTAAATTTTATGATAAAATTTTTATTGTTATTTAGTTTTCTGGCTTTTAATAATTTTTTTCTAATTTCAGATTTATTCACTTGAATTTTACTTAGAAATATTTTCTAAATTTGCTTTTTCAACAAAACTTGTAATTTCATCAGCAGCTTCGTCAATTAACTTCTCATAACTCTTTTGATTTATTTCAATTTCACTTTTTAATTTAAGGTGATCTTTATTAAGTGAGTTTATTTCCAGCTCTTTCTTATCTCTATACTCATAAATTAAAGCTTTAAGCTCTTTAAATTTATTTGAGAGATCTCTCAACTCATTCTTTTTTTGATCTACTTTTTTTTTAGTTTCATAATATTCATCCATTACTTTAACAGCTGTGATTAACAAAAGTTTATTCTCTCCAAGATTTCCAAGATCATTTTTAAGATTATTAAATTTCTGATTGATTTGAATTAATAATTCCTCAAGATGCTCTTCCTGGCCGTCCTCACAAGATAACAAAAATTCTTTCCCGTTAAACTTAATACTTACGTTTGCCATTTATCTATCTCATCTAACAAAATATCTGTTTCTTGATTTAATTCATCAATTTTTTCAGAAAACTCAATCTGTCTTTTTTGTTCAGCTTTTTCTTGATTTTGTAATTCGTCTAATTTTTTACTTAAACTATTATAATCATTAATTAAACTTTTATATTTTTCCTCTATTTCTTGCTTTTCAATTTCTAATTGATTTTTTTGACTACTTAAATTCTCTATATTTTTTTTAACGTCAGGGTTTTTTAAGTTTAAATTTTTTAATTTTGCTAAAGCTAAATTTAATTTTTTTTCTTTTTCGATCACAGAATTCATATATATATAATCATATTATTAAATAGAATCTTCTTAGTCTAGGCAGGATAATTACTTGAGTAAACTTTATAAAGAATTAGCGAATTGTATCAGATTCTTGTCTATAGATGCTGTCCAAAAAGCTAATTCTGGGCATCCAGGTATGCCAATGGGAATGGCTGATGTTGCAACTGTTCTTTTTAAGGATTTCTTAAACTTTAATCCAAAAAATCCGAATTGGATTAATAGAGATAGATTTGTTCTGTCAGCAGGACATGGTTCTATGCTACTTTACTCGCTCCTCTATCTAACGGGTTATAAAAGTATTTCTTTAAGAGAAATTAAAAAATTTAGACAACTTAATTCAATATGTGCAGGTCACCCCGAATATCATCCAAGCACTGGCATAGAAACTACAACAGGGCCTTTAGGACAGGGGATATCTAATGCAGTTGGTTTTGCGATCTCGGAAGAAATTTTAAAAAAAAGATTGGGAAAAAAAATTATCAATCATAAAACTTACGTTTTAGCGGGTGATGGCTGCTTGATGGAGGGAATAAGCCATGAAGCTTTAAGTCTTGCTGGACACCTAAAACTTAAAAACCTGATATTACTTTTTGATAACAATTCAATTTCAATAGATGGTCCAACTAGCTTAGCAGTCTCTGATGATCATGAAAAAAGGTTTAAAAGCTATGGGTGGAACTATTTAAAAATTAATGGACATAATTTTAAAGAAATAACAAAGGCTCTTGAAAAAGCACAAAAATCAAAAAAACCTATAGCAATCTCTTGTAAAACTACGATTGGATACGGATCCCCAAATAAAGGTGGTAAAGCCTCATCTCATGGCAGTCCATTGGGTGAAGATGAAATAAGATTAGTCAGAAAAAAATTGAACTGGCCACACAATACTTTTGAAATTCCAAAAAACTTAATGGATCAATGGAGATCAATCGGTAAAAAAGCATCATTAAAAGCTAACAAGAATAAAAAAAAATTTTCACTAAAATTTAATAAATATACTATCAATGCAGAAATAGAAAAAACAAAATCAGACTACTTAAAAAAATTACAACCAATAGCTACTAGAAAATGTTCAGAAAAATTTTTGGAAATTGCATCCAAACTTCCAAACTTAATTGGTGGATCAGCAGATTTAGCAGGATCCAATAATACCAAAACCAAAAATCATAAAATTATTCAATCAAATGATTTTTCCGGAAATTATATTCATTTTGGAGTTAGAGAACATGCGATGTGTGGTATTATGAATGGTATCTCACTTCATAGTGAGCTTGTTCCTTATGGTGGAACTTTTTTAATATTTAGCGACTACTGTAAACCATCAATAAGACTAGCTGCTATGATGAAACAAAAAGTTATTTATGTTTTTACACATGATTCGATTGGTCTTGGAGAAGATGGACCAACCCATCAACCAATAGAACAATTGACAAGTTTACGATCAATACCAAATTTAAATATTTTTAGACCCTCTGACTTAATAGAAACTTTTGAGTGTTGGCAATTAGCATTAAATAGCAAAAGTTCTCCAAGCGTAATAGCCCTAACAAGACAAAGCTTAAATCCAGTTCGTACAAAAAAATCATCAAAAAATTTGTCTTTAGCTGGCGCTTATGAAGTTTTAAGAACGAGTAATAAAATAAGTGCAACTATTATAGCAACAGGATCTGAAACTAGTCTTGCAATAGACGTTAGTCATAAATTAGCCACAGATGGCATTTACTCAAAAGTAATATCAATGCCTTGCCAGGAATTATTTGATAAACAAAGTGAAATCTACAAAAATAAAATTTTAAATGAAACTAAGCTTGTAGTTTCTATAGAAGCCTCTGAAACCAGTTATTGGAAAAAATATACTGGCAGCAAAGGACTTAATTTTGGAATTGATGATTTTGGAAAAAGTGCGCCTTATAAAGATATATATAATCACTTTGGATTAAGCTCAGAGATAATAGTAAAAAAAATTAAAAAAAGGTTATGACAGTCAAAATTGGAATAAATGGAATGGGTAGAATTGGAAGAATGATTGTTCGATCAATTATCGAGAATAAAAATAAAAATATAGAAATTAAATACATCAATAATAGAACTAATTCTGAAACATGCTCATCTCTATTAAAATATGACTCTATTCACGGAAAATTTAACGCAGAAATAGATTTTGATGAAAATCATATTATTATCAACAAAGATAAAATTTTATTTGGCCAAGAAACAAATTTAAATAATATTAATTGGAATAAATATGGAGTGGATTATGTTTTAGAGTGTACAGGTAAATTTAACTCTAAAGAAAAATTACTAGCACATATCAATAATGGTGCAAAAAGAGTTATTGTCTCTGCTCCGTGTAAAGATGCTGACAAAACTATCGTATATGGTGTAAATGAGACTGAATTGAAAAAAGAGGATAAGATTATATCTGCTGCTTCTTGCACAACAAATTGTCTTGCCCCTGTGGCTCATGTTTTAAACGAAAATTTCGAAATTGAAAAAGGGTTCATGACCACAATTCACTCCTTTACAAGTGACCAAAGAATATTAGATAATTCTCATAAAGACCCAAGAAGAGCTAGATCGGCAAGCCAGTCTATTGTGCCAACCTCAACAGGTGCATCAAAAGCAATTGGTGAGATAATACCTTCCCTTAAAGGTAAATTAGAAGGTGTGGCTATGAGAGTCCCTACGCCTAATGTTTCATTGATTGAACTAGTCTTTTGCACAAAAAAAGACGTTACTATTGATAAGATTAATTTAGCATTTCAAAATTTTAGCAAAAAAAATAAAATTCTTAAAACTACAAAAGAAAAACTTGTTTCAATCGACTTTAATCATAATCCTGCTTCTTCAATAGTAGACGAAAGCTTAACAAAAGTGGTGAGTAAAAATATGGGTAAAATTTCAGCTTGGTATGATAACGAGTGGGGTTTCTCAAATAGAATGTGTGATATTGTAGAATATCTTCATAAGAATTCTTAATGAACAATATTAAAGATTGTGAAAATCTTAGTAGTAAGAAAGTTTTATTAAGATTAGACCTAAACGTCCCTTTGAAAAATGGTGACATTGTCGACGAAACCAGAATAATTAAAATTATACCTGTTATCGAATTTTTAATAAAAAGAAATGCAAAAATTTTAATAATTTCTCATGTCGGACGCCCTAAAGGCAAATTTAATAAAGATCTCTCTCTTAAACCAATTTGTGATTACTTAGAAAAAAAAATACAAACTAAAGTCAACTTTATAAGTGAGGACATTTTAAAAATCAAAAGAGATGATTTATTTAAAGAGCCACAGGAGAAAGTTGTCTTTTTTGAAAACATAAGATTTTATACAGCAGAAGAAAAGAATGATTCAAATTTTTCAAAACACCTAGCTAGTTTTGCAGATTTGTTCGTTAATGATGCTTTTTCTTGCTCACATAGAGCACATGCCTCAGTATGCAAAATTACAGAATTTCTGCCATCATTTGCTGGATTACAATTTGAGACTGAAGTAAATGCTTTAAGAAAAGTTACTATTGAAATCAAAAAACCAATTACTTGTATTATTGGTGGATCAAAAATTTCTACAAAAATAGAAATAATCAAAAATTTAATACCTAAATTTAATAACATAATATTTGTGGGAGGTATGGCTAACAATATTCTGAGTTTCAAAGGTAATAAAATTGGAAAATCAATTAGTGAGGAAAATTGTGAAAGTATAATACAAGAAATTTTTGAAATTTCAGAAAATACACTCTGTGAAGTTACTTATCCAGAAGATGTTTTAATAGGCAAAAGTACAGATGACGATGCTCAGATAAAAGATCTCAAGGACATAACAGATGATGATTTAATCTTAGACGTGGGACCTAAAACACTCAAAAGAATAAAAAATATAATTGAAAATAGCGAAACAATTCTTTGGAATGGTCCTGCTGGTTATTTTGAAAACCCTAATTTTGCTAAAGGTAGCATTGAGATTGCAAAAACAATTATTAAAAAAAATAAAAATGATTCAATTTTTTCTGTAGTTGGTGGAGGAGATACTGTGGCGGTTGTTAATCAACTAAATGCAATTAAAGATTTTAATTTTGTTTCAACTGCTGGTGGTGCTTTTTTAGAATATCTTGAAGGAAAAGAACTTCCTGGTATAAAAGCCCTAAAATAAAATGTCAGAACTAAATAATACAGCGTTAAAAATTTTAGGAAACGGTAAAGGAATTTTAGCTGCAGATGAAAGTACTTCAACAATGACAAAAAGATTAGATAGTGTAAATGTTCCCTCAACCCCAGAAAACAGATTGTTGTTCAGAGAAACACTTTTTAGCTCATCATCAATGAAAGATTGTATTGGAGGTGTAATTCTTTACGATGAAACAATTAAACAAACATCATCCAAAAAAAATACAATTCCAGAATTAATATCAGATACAGGCTCATTGCCAGGTATCAAAGTAGACACAGGAGCAAAAATTTTAGCTGGTTCTCCAGATGAAAAAATTACTGAGGGTCTTGATGGATTAAGGGAAAGATTAAAAGAATATTACAAATTAGGTGCAAAATTTACTAAATGGAGAGGTGTTTATAATATAACTAAAAATTATCCAAGCAAACTCTCAATACACTCTAATGCACATGCATTAGCGAGATATTCCGCTCTAGTTCAAGAGTGCAATATGGTTCCAATAGTTGAGCCTGAGGTTTTAATGGATGGTGATCATTCCGCTAAAGAGTGTTTAGAAAAAACCTCTGAAGTTATAAAAAAATGCTTTGATGAACTCATAATAAACAAAGTAGATTTGAAGGGAATTATACTTAAACCTAATATGATTTTAGCAGGAAATAAATCTAAAGAAAAAATTACTAATGAGGAAGTGGCAAAATTAACTTTGGAGTGTTTAAAATCCTCAGTGCCCTCAGAAGTTCCAGGTATTGCCTTTCTATCTGGAGGTCAGTCCGAAATAGAAGCAACAGAAAATTTGAATTTAATTAATAAATACAATAATACGGGCTTTGTAATGAGTTATTCTTATGGCAGGGCTCTTCAGCAAGGCGCCTTAAAGTATTGGTCTAAAGATATTAAGAATATTGAAGGTACTCAGCAGATTTTTAACCACCGAGCCAAAATGAATACATTAGCTGCTCAAGGAAAATGGTCAAAGGATCTTGAGATATAATAAAAAAAAATTTATTTACCTAATATCCCCACCTAAGATTGAAAGAAATTTTTTTAAAGATTTGAATGAAGTATTAAAACAAAAAAAAACAAGTTATTTTCAACTACGACTAAAAAAAGGTAGTTTTAAAAAAAAGTTAATAATTGGACGTAAAATTCAAAAGATATGTAAAAAATTTAAAGTAAAATTTTTGATCAACGATGACGTATACTTGGCAAAAAAGTTAAATGCTGATGGATGTCATCTTGGTCAAAAAGATATGAAAATTAAAGAGGCAAGAAAATTAATTGGAAAAAAAATAATTGGAATTACATGTCATAATTCAATCAAATTAGCAAAAACTGCGATAAAAAATAAAGCAGACTATTTAGCTTTTGGAGCTTTTAATTCATCTAAAACAAAAAAAGTTAAATATAAAGCATCCATAAATTTACTTAAAAAAGCACATAAAATCACAAACACCCCAATTGTTGTAATCGGTGGTATTAACTTTAATAATTATAAAAATCTTTTATTGAATAAGGCAAACTTTTTAGCTATTTCAGGCTACATTTGGAAAAATAAAAAACTTAAACCAAAGAATGCGATAAAAAAATTAATATGAAAATAAATGCAGGTGAAATTAGAGTGGGCATGTTGCTAGAATATAAAAATGATTTGTGGCAAGTACTGAAAACACAGCATGTTAAACCTGGAAAAGGTGGAGCATTTGCACAAGTGGAGATGAAGAGTGTAAACAAAAATACCAAACTTAATGAGAGATTTAGATCCAACGAAACAATTGAAAAGGCCTCATTAGAGGAAACTAATTTTACATTTTCATATGAGGACCAAGAAAAGTGCTTTTTTATTAATCCAAAAACTTTTGAACAAACAGAAATCCAAAAAAGTCTAATTGGTGAAAAAGGGAAGTTGTTGACTGAAAATCTTGAGGTAACAATAAGTTTTTATAATGATAACCCAATTTCTGTTGATTTACCAAACCAGGTAACTTGTAAAATTGAAACCACAGACGCTGCATTAAAAGGTCAAACTGTTTCATCATCTTATAAACCTGCAGTTTTAGAAAATGGATTAAGTATTCAGGTACCACCATTTATTGAAGCAGGAGATAATGTTGTTATAGATACTAGAAATTTGGAATACATCAAAAAAATTTAATTTATGAATTCAATATCTGCAAATCTCAATGTGATGATAAAGGCATGTGAAAAAGCATCTAAAATTTTAATAAGAGATTTTGGTGAATTAGAGAAGTTACAAGTATCCAAAAAAGGGCCAAGGGATTTTGTAACTAATTCTGATGTTAAAGCAGAAAAAATAATTATAGAAGAGCTTAAAAAAGCAAGACCAAACTATTCAATCATTAGTGAAGAGAATGGTGTTGAAAAAAATAAAGATATTTCAAATTCATGGATAATTGATCCTATTGATGGAACAATTAATTTTTTACATGGAATACCACATTTTGCAATATCCATAGCTTTGAAATCAGACGATGAGATTATATGTGGATTGATTTTTGATCCTATTAAAGACGAAATGTTTTATGCTGAAAAGAATAATGGAGCTTTTTTTAACAATCAGCGTATAAGAGTTTCGAAAAAAAATAATTTAGATGAATGTTTATTTGCAGTTGGAAAATTAAAAAATGAACCAAGCTTTACTTATAGAAGATCAGGATGTGCTGCACTTGATATTGCATATGTAGCATCTGGAAGACTAGATGGATACGCACAAAGTAACTTAAATTTATGGGACATAGCCGCAGGTATAGTTTTAATTAAAGAATCTGGTGGAGTAATTAATGATATTGATCTTAATAGTATTAAAAATATAAAAGTTTTAGCTTCATCAGCAGAAATAAATGCCAAATTCATTGAAAAATTGGGTAACTTTTAATTGTTTTAAAAATTTCTTTTGTTATAAGTCTCGAGATGAAAAGAAAAATACACCCTAATTACCATACTATAAAAGTTGAGATGACTGATGGATCTCAATTTGAGACAAGGTCTACTTGGGGCGCTGAGGGTGATGTTCTTAAACTAGAAATTGATCCAAAATCACATTCTGCTTGGACGGGTGGAAAACAAAAATTATTAGATAAAGGTCGAATAAGTAAATTTAATAAAAAATTCCAAAATTTTAGATCAGAAAATAAAAGTTAATGACAAACGCTCCCTTAATGCCTATGGCAACAGCTGTATGGCTAGTAGAAAATACAACACTTACTTTTAAACAGATAGCCGATTTTTGTAATTTGCATGAAGTAGAGGTTCAAGGGATAGCCGATGGAGAAGTTGCAAAAGGAATTAAAGCTTATAATCCAATAATTTCAGGACAACTTTCTAGAGAAGAAATTGAATTATCCTCAAAAGATCAATCTAGGCCTTTAGAAATAAAAAATACTGACATTGAGATATCAAATTCGGAAAAAAAAATTAAAAAATACATTCCTCTATCAAAAAGACAAGACAAACCAGACTCAGCATTATGGCTGATTAAAAATCATAACATTTTAAAAGATTCGCAAATTGCAAAGCTTGTGGGTGTTACAAAAAATTCTGTTACTTCAATAAGAAATAAAAGTTATTGGAACTATAATAACTTAAATCCAAAAGATCCCGTTGCTTTAAATTTATTTACTCAAAAAGATTTAGTTCAAGCATTAGAAAAAGCTGAAAGACGAATTAAAAGAGAAAAAAAGGAGAAAGAAAAACAAAAACAATCAATATAATTCTTAATTGTGAATAAATTTAATGGACATAAAAATATAAAAATGTTAACTACACATTTTTTTGGAGGTATTTATTAAAATAGAAGTTAAAGATAATAATGTAGAACAAGCTCTTAGAGTTTTGAAAAGAAAACTTCAGAGAGATGGTTTTTTTAAAGTGATAAAGTTGAAAAATACTTACGAAAAACCTTCTGAGAAGAAAAAAAGAATTCTTCAAGAAAATATTAAGAGAGTTAAAAAACTTAATAAATTAAAAAATAGAATTTAAGTATATCGCGGGGTGGAGCAGTCTGGTAGCTCGTCAGGCTCATAACCTGAAGGTCGGCGGTTCAAATCCGTCCCCCGCAACCAATGCTGCTAAAGTTTAAATTTAGACTTTCTACTATCAATCAAAAAATTCTTGACTGTTTCTTGTGTAAGTTGGTCAAAAGATTTGCCAAATTTTTGTATTTTTTCAATAATTGATGGTGGTATAGTTATTATGTGACAACCTAATTGTTTTGCTTGAGTATAATTATAAGGTTCTCTTACACTTGCCCATAAAATTTGAACATTTTTAAAACTTTTTGCAATTGCTATACTCTTAATAAATTCGGGTATTGGATCTTTGCCTGTATCTGCTGCCCTTCCAGCAAAAATAGAAATAATTACATTTGTTTTTTTATTTATCACTTTTAAAATTTTAGCTGTTTGTTTAGCTGTATAGACAGCGGTAATATTAAGTTTGATATTACTACTATTTAATTTTCTTATAACTTTGCCTGTAAATTTTTTTTTAGAATTAATAACAGGGACTTTTACATAAACATTTTTACCCCATTCATTTATCTTAAAACCCTGTTCGATCATCAATTTTGGACTATCAGCAAAAACCTCAAATGAAATTGGTTTTTTATTACAAACTTTAAGTATTTGTCTTGAATAAGATTTATAATCTTTTGCTCCTGCTTTTCTCATTAGACTAGGATTTGTGGTAAAACCTTTCACAAAATTGTTGTTATTAAATTTTTTAATATTTTTAAGATCAGCTATATCGCAAAAAACTTTTATACTCATTTATCTATAAATTTTTTGTAATATCTTCTGTCATTTTCTTTGCATCGGCAAAAAGCATAAGAGTATTCTCTTTATAGAAAAGATCGTTGTCAATGCCTGCATATCCAGGTGAAAGACTTCTTTTAACAAACAGAACAGATTTACATTTTTCAACGTCTAATACTGGCATTCCATAAATTGGACTTTGTGGATCAGTTTTTGCAACAGGATTAGTTACATCATTTGCACCAATTACGAAAGCTACATCTGCATTTGCAAAATCATTATTAATTTCTTCTAATTCAAAAACTTCATCGTAAGGTACATTTGCTTCAGCCAATAATACGTTCATATGACCTGGCATTCTTCCGGCAACGGGATGAATAGCATAAGAAACTTTAATATCGTTTTTTTTTAAAGTATCAACCATCTCTCTTAATGCATGTTGAGCTTGTGCAACGGCCATACCATAACCAGGAACGATTATAACTGATGAAGCATTCTTCATCAAAAATGCAGCATCATCTGCGTTTCCACTTTTTACTGGTCTTTGTTCTTTAGATGAAGTGCTTGACTTTTCATCAGTTGCACCAAAACCGCCCAAAATTACGTTAAAGAATGAACGATTCATACCCTTACACATTATATATGATAAAATAGCACCAGATGATCCTACAAGAGCACCTGTAATTATTAATGCTGTATTTTCTAAAGTAAAACCTATACCTGCAGCTGCCCAACCAGAGTAAGAGTTAAGCATAGAAATAACAACCGGCATATCTGCTCCACCAATTGGGATTATCAAAAGAAAACCTATTAGGAATGAGACTGCTAATAATATCCAAAATAAATTTGATGATTGCGTGGAACATAGCAAATAAATTAGAGCGACTATTGAAATTAAGATTATAGCGTTTAAAGGGTGCTGACCTTTAAATGTAATTGGTGAACCTGACATAATTCCTTGTAATTTTAAAAAGGCAATTACTGAA